>CAKTUP010000217.1 GCA_934621705.1 uncultured Petrimonas sp. | reverse complement strand
TAAATCATATATTGCCGAAAAAGGTTTGTTGGAAACAGATGCCACGTTAATCGTCGGATTTAGCGGCGGAGCAGATTCCATGGCTTTGCTGGATGTTTTGCTACTGTTGGGTTATCGCTGCATCGCGGCACATTGCAACTTTCATCTTCGTGGCGAAGAATCGGATGAAGACGCTAAATTTGCCAAAAAATGGTGCAAGGAAAACGATATCGAATTCACTTCCATCGATTTCGATACGCGCCAATACGCTGCCGATAAAAAGATTTCCATTGAAATGGCAGCGCGCGAACTTCGCTACTCGTGGTTTGAAATGGTACGAGTGCAATATAACGCGGATGCGGTTGCCGTAGCTCATCACAAGGACGATTCGGTGGAGACGGTGCTGCTGAACTTGATTCGTGGAACGGGAATCAGTGGATTGAGCGGAATTTCGCCCAAAAACGGAAAAATTATCCGTCCGATGCTTTGTGTAACCCGCACCGAAATCGAAAATTACTTGCAGGAGCGCGAAATTCCTTTCAGAACAGACAGCACAAATAACGAAGATATTTACACGCGCAACCACATCCGGCTGAATGTTTTGCCCATGCTGCAAAAACTAAATCCGTCGGTAAGCGAAAGTATTTTCCGCACATCGGAAAATGTGGCCGGAGCGGAAAAAGTGTATAAAAAAGCGATTGATGCTGACATAAAATTCGTCTTGCAAAACAATAAGATCGATATTGGGAAACTTAAACAAACCGTTTCTCTGCAATCGGTTTTATTCGAAATTCTGTCCCCTTTAGGATTTCATCCTTCCGTTATCGATGATGTAAAAAACGGCCTGGATGCTTCATCCGGAAAGGTGTTTTATTCGTCTTCGCACCGGCTCATCAAAGACCGCACTTATTTTCTGATCGATATAATTGAAAAATCGACATCTGACAACCAAATGTATTTTATCGATGCGGTTTCGCAGGAAATATCCAATCCGATTAAATTGGATATTAAATTAACAGGAATACCGGAATCCACCGATAAAAGCAATACTGTTTTGTATGCCGATGCCGGAAAACTGGCGTTTCCGCTCACGCTGCGCAAGTGGCAGGCCGGCGATTGGTTTATTCCTTTCGGGATGAAAGGCAAAAAAAAGCTGAGCGATTTTTTTACCGATAAAAAATTCAACCTAAAGGAAAAGGAAGAAACGTGGATTTTGCTGTCGGGTGAAGATGTTGTCTGGATTGTAGGCCAACGGTCGGACGATCGGTTTAAAATTACATCAAAAACCCAAAACGTTTTGCAAATTGAGTTAAAAAACGATGAAATTGCTTGAATTATTAAACTTTCGGCTGAAAATTTACTCGTATTTTTTGACGAAAAGATATTTTTGTGTAATTTCAAACCGAAAAATTGAAGGATGACGTACCTGCTTGTGTAAAAAAACGGTATAAATAGAGAAAAGTGCACAGTGAAACAGCGATTATATATTGACACTTCTGTAAACGTTAAAAGAATAAGAAACTATAATGCCATTAACTTGAAAAATGGCTAT
>CAKTUP010000216.1 GCA_934621705.1 uncultured Petrimonas sp. | reverse complement strand
GATTTTAGTGGCTCCCAAAGGATCGGGAACCAGTCTGCGCAAAATGTTTTTGGAAGGACGCGGCCTGAACTCGTCGTACGCCATTTTCCAGGACGCTACCGGAAAGGCTTATGAAAGAGCAGTTTCGCTGGGTATTGGCGTTGGTTCCGGCTATTTGTTCGAAACCGATTTCAAACGCGAAGTGTATTCCGATCTTACCGGCGAGCGCGGCACATTGATGGGCGCTATACAAGGGTTGCTTTTGGCACAATATGAAGTGCTTCGTGAAAACGGACATACTCCATCGGAAGCGTTCAACGAAACGGTGGAAGAACTTACGCAATCGCTAATGCCGCTTTTCGCCGAAAACGGAATGGACTGGATGTACGCCAACTGCTCCACCACGGCGCAGCGCGGCGCACTCGACTGGATGGGCCCGTTTCACGATGCCACCAAACCCGTTTTCGAGAAACTTTACAAGGAAGTGGCCAGTGGCAACGAAGCGCAACGCTCCATCGACAGCAACTCGCAATCGGATTACCGCGTAAAACTGGAAGCCGAACTCAAAGCCCTTCGCGAAAGCGAAATGTGGCAAACGGGCGCAACGGTTAGAAAATTGCGGCCGGAGAATAATTGACCTACCCGTCCGGGTGCTGCGATTTGTAATCGCAGTTTTATTGCTTCGATTGAAAATAGAAGTACCCGTGCGCTACACATCCGCAAGGCGGTTTTGAACCGCCGTGCGGGATAGACAACCTTTGTTAAAGTTTGGAAACTTCAACAAAGGTTGTTGAAAATATTCTGTACCGGACACCCCACTTTATCTTCTATATCAAGCATGGAATTGATAAGATAAACGTGTTCAAATTCAGGCAGGTTATCGATTGTTATTCTTGCTTCCTGAATGATGGATTCCCGAAGCAACTTCTGTCGTTTTGTCCCATTAAGCAGATAAATATCGGAAGTAAAAAACTCCTTGTTTTTTTGGAAAACCACGTTGCTGTACGTAGTATCGGTAATGCAGCCGTTTTTTACGATAAGCGCTTCCGAGCAATCCCCTTTTGCGCTGTTTAAAGCGTTTAATTCGGATCGGTCGGAATATTTAAACCGATAATCAATATTTCCCGCATCCACGAGCATAAGCGAACGGATTTCCTTGGGTTTGTACGCCTCGAACTCGATGTTTCGAATGATTTCTTTGTACACGATGCGGCACTTTACCTTTTTATCGCGAAGCGATTCGGGTAACAACACATCAAGGGAAGGCAATTCCGGAGCGGAAAAACCGAAATGTGCAGCGGTTTTTTTCATTCGTGAAATATGTTCTTTCAGATTCTGAACCGCACGGTTTTTTATGCATATCGTTTCGAGAAACATAACTGTTTTTGTGCAAGTTTAAAAAGGTAAATATATTTTTTTTATGGCTTCGGCGTATTCTTTTTCGCATTCGCTGTTGATGGTAATACCGCCGCCGCTTCTGAAATAAAAATCAGTGCCAATCTGCTCGATATAACGAATTAATACGCATGAATCGAGTTTTTCACCGTCGAAATATCCCGCCACGCCCGTGTAAAAACCGCGCGGTTCGCG
>CAKTUP010000215.1 GCA_934621705.1 uncultured Petrimonas sp. | reverse complement strand
TAAATTTCACGATTTTTCACATAAAGTTTGCTATCTTTGCCATTATTTCGTGCGGAAAATGTGATTTTTCACACATTCTCCGCACATAAAGTGTGAAAACCACCTCTCCAACCTGAAATTTATTATCCCTGCTGCTTTTGTAGTGAATCAATACAAACAAATCAATAATAAACAATTTGAGACATCACAAGCTTATTTTCGAATAAAATGCTACCTTTGCAGCTTAATTCGCTTCTATTTAACATTAAAAATGGCTATCTCTAAAAAAAATAGTGTTTTGCTAAACTTAGCCGATTTATTAGCCAAAAATAAACCGGAAATTTTGCGGAAAAATGAACTCGATATGAATTCGTTTGCCGATATGGATGAGTCGATGAAAGACCGGCTGAAAGTGGATGAGAATAAAGTGGACGGAATGATCCGCTCGCTTCGCGAAGTGGCGGAACAAGACGATCCCGAAGGAAAAATCCTGTACGATTTTACCCGCGAAGACGGCTTGCATATCGTTAATCGCACGGTTCCGTTCGGCACCATTCTTATTATTTACGAATCGCGTCCCGATGTGACCATAGAAGCGGCGGCGACGGCTTTCAAAGCGGGAAACCGCATTTTGCTGAAGGGTGGAAAAGAATCGTTTCACACCAACACATATCTCACGGAGTTGTGGCAGCGCGCGTTGTCGGAAAACGGTTTCGATACCCATTTTGTGGAATACCTGAATCTGTCGCGCGATGAAACGCAAAAACTTATCAAAGAGAATACACATAACGTAGATATCATCATTCCGCGCGGCGGCGACAATCTCATCAATTTCGTAACCGAAAATTCATCGGTTCCGGTGATCGTGAGCGGACGCGGAAACAATTTTATGTACGTTGACGATGATTGCGATACTAAAATGGCTATTCGTTTAATCCTGAACGGAAAAAAACGGATCAGCGTTTGTAACGCTCTCGATAAAGTATTGATAAACAAAAATCTTCCTGAATTAAAAGAGAACGTTTCCGGGTTCGTTTCGGAATTACACAGCAAAGGAGTTGACGTTTGGGGCGACAAAAAAGCAGCATCAATATATAGCGAAATAAAAGAAACAAACGATGAAATGGTGCTTTTTGAAGAATTTATGGCTCCCAAAATATATTTTTCGTTGGTGGAGAATATGAACGATGCCATCGGAATGATAAACCGCTATTCGGGTGGTCATTCGGCGGTTATTGTAACCAACGATGCCGAAAAAGCCGATACTTTTATGCAACAAGTGGATTGTGCAGCCGTTTATCACAATGCTTCCACCCGATTTACAGACGGTGGAAAATTCGGCGTGGGTGGGGAAATCGCCATCAGTACGCAGAAACTGCACTTCCGCGGCCCACTCGGTGCGCAGGAATTAGTTACCAACAAGTGGTTTGTATACGGAAAAGGGCACGCGCGCGAATAAATTAGCATTGGGCATAGAGCTTAGGGCAAAGGGTAAAGCAAACACGCTCCCTACCCTACGCCCAATGCCCAACGCTCTACGCATCATAAAATGAAAAAAAAACTCATCATAAAAATAGGCACATCCACGCTCACAGCGGGAACCAACCGCATTTCGT
>CAKTUP010000214.1 GCA_934621705.1 uncultured Petrimonas sp. | reverse complement strand
AACCCAGCAAGAGAGGCATAACATACAAGACGAATTGTTTTCGTCTTAACCGGAATGTGTTAATCTGCGTCATTAGTTTTGTAGGTGGTATTTCGTGAATGTTCCATTTATGCAACCTGTAAATTTTCATTGCACTAACCACAACAAGAAAAACCAACACCAAAAGAAAAAGAACGGCTTGCAGTGTAAAACCTTTCATAAAAAGATGAATGTCGAAAGGAATCAATATTACCAAAGCAATAACGAGACTGAAAATATTTCTCCTTTTCCATTTGTCGATTGTTGTCTCAAATTTTTCCATAATCATTTTTTTTATTTGTTCATTTGTGATAATTTTCGTTTTCTGCAAATTCCCGTCCAGAATTTTCCAGTTTTTTTTCATTTCGTCTAAATCTGCCATTTCCTCTATTTTTTTATTGGTTCGACATTTCTTTCAGTTTTGTTTTGATGCGGTTGAGTTTTACCGCCACGTTTCCGCGTGTGATTCCGACAATTTCGCCGATTTCATCGTATGTTTTTTCCTCCAAGTAAAGCAACGCAATCGCCTTTTCTATTTTTGATAATTGATTGATAAGCCGGTACAACTCCCGTAGCTGCTCGACATTGTTTTCATCCTCCGCAATACTTTCTAAATCTACCGTCAAAGGTACAAGTGAAGGCCTTCTGCTCTTTTGGCGAATGTAACTTACACACGTGTTCAGGCCAATGCGGTAAATCCAGGTGGAATATTTGGCTTCGCCTTTAAACGAGCCGTGCGACCGCCACAGGTTGATGAGTATTTCCTGATACAAATCGTTCAATTCATCGCTGTCTGAAGCGTACATATAGCACATTTTGTAAATCAGCCGGCTGTGTTGCTCTATCAGATTGATAAATTCCTTTTCCGTTTCTTTCGATGTCATTTTTGTTGCTTTTCTGTTCTATTTGTCGCACAAAAGTTGAAATGGTTACAAAGATTGTGAAATAAATAATAAAAACCGTTTTTTTCAGTTATATTTAAGACGGAGAGCGGATGTCTTTCAGTCTGACAGTCTATTGTCTGTTTATCTTTGTTCTTGGCTCTTGGTTCTCAATATGCACGTATATTTAAGACATACAATAGTGGCGATATTTCTCGTCGTCCTTTTCATCGGTTGTTCCACAAAGAAGAACACCGCGGCAACGCGTGCCTTTCACGAACTCACCACCCGATACAATGTCTATTTCAATGCAGAGGAGTCTTACAACGAAACGCTCAAGAACATTTCCGAAAATACAAAGGACAATTACAGCGAGCTGTTACCGATGTTTTTCAACAGTTCGAATCCCGAAGACACCGTTGTGAAAAGGCAAATGGGCGGCGCATTCGATAGGGTTGTGGAAAAAACCACCAAAGCCATCAACGAACATTCCATTTCCGCAAAACCGGTTAGGGACAGAGATAAAATCAGCTCTCAGGAATATCGCGACTGGCTTCGTCAAAACGAGTTTAACCCGTTTATCGACCGGGCGTGGCTGTTGATGGGCAAAGCGCACATGCAAAACCGTGATTACACCGAAGCTGTTTCGGTGCTTTCGCAAACGGCGCGGCTTTTTAGTTACGATATCGATGTGGTTTCCGAAGCGCAGGTATGGATGATGCG
>CAKTUP010000213.1 GCA_934621705.1 uncultured Petrimonas sp. | reverse complement strand
TCAACCGAAGTAAATCCGCCCAGTTGATTTCGGTATTTCACAATGCGCGAAGCGAAAGAACTGCCAATTCCGGGCACTTTTTTCCATTCGGTTGTGTCGGAAGAATTAAGTAAAATTGTTTCGCCTGCCGTCAGCTTCTCGGCTTTTGGAAAAGGGGCATAACTGCCGGATGAGCTTCGGGTAGAAGGGTTCTGGGAATAATTCGGCCGAGAGTTTCCATCTCTATTTGGCTGAGAATCATAATTTCTTTCCGGAAAGGGCTCATTTTCTTTAATTCTCAGGCTTTGTTGGAACTTTTCAAACGCTTGTACCAAAGAATCGTTTTGTGTGAGAACAATTTCGCGGTTGTTTCGTCGCGATAAAACGCCGTTCAGAATGAGCGTGAACACAATTAAAAGCAGCAGTAAAATTACCGCCAATTTTTCACTTTTTTGGTAATATAGAAAATCCTTCCAACGCATACCCAGCAGCATTTCTAAGGCGTAAAGATAAAAATTATTTATCCGAAAGTATTACCTTTGGCAAAATAATTGTGAAAAGCTTTTGTTATGGTGCTGAACTACATCTGGATTGCCTTTTTTATCATCGCTTTTGTTGTTGCCCTGGCCAAACTCATTTTCTTGGGCGATGTGAATGTATTTACGGAAATTATGAATTCCACGTACGACTCTGCCAGAACCGGTTTCGAGATTTCACTGGGCTTAACGGGCGTTCTTTCGCTTTGGCTGGGCGTGATGAAAATAGGCGAGCGTGGCGGACTGATCGATCTGTTTTCGCGCGGTGTGGCGCCGTTGTTTTCCAAACTTTTTCCCGATATCCCCAAAGGGCATCCGGCATCGGGTTCCATTCTGATGAACGTTTCGGCCAATATGCTCGGGCTGGACAATGCCGCCACGCCTTTCGGGCTGAAAGCCATGCAGGAACTGCAGGAAATTAATCCGAACAAAGATCGGGCGTCTAATCCGATGATTATGTTTCTGGTGATGAATGCGTCGGGACTCACACTGATTCCCGTTACTGTAATGGTTTATCGGGCGCAGTTAGGCGCGGCTAATCCGGCCGATGTGTTTATTCCGATTATGATTGCTACGTTTGTGGCCACGCTGGTGGGCGTAATTGCGGTTTGCCTCAAACAAAAGATCAATATTTTCAACAAGGCCATCATGGGGTTTTTCCTCGGTATGCTGGCGATAATTGCGGGAACCGTTTTCGCTTTCAATTCCATGCCTCAGGAAAAGGCAAACATCGTTTCGGGACTTATTGCCAATATTATTCTGCTTTCTGTAATCGTGATTTTTATCGTGATAGCGATGCGGAAGAAGGTCAATATTTTTGAAGCGTTTATCGACGGCGCCAAAGACGGATTTAAAACCGCGGTTACCATTATCCCGTATCTTATCGCCATTCTTGTAGGGATTGGTGTTTTTCGTGCATCGGGTGCAATGGATTTTCTGATGGACGGATTGCGAAGTCTCGTTGCTCTCACCGGAACCGATACCCGATGGGTGGACGGAATGCCGACGGCGATTATGAAACCGCTCAGCGGAAGCGGCGCACGCGGAATGATGATTGATGCGATGAAAACTTTCGGAGCCGATTCGTTTGCCGGAAGGCTTTCTTCCGTTCTACAAGGTGCGACCGATACAACGTTCTACATCGTTGCTGTTTACTACGGTGCCGTGAACATTAAAAACAGCCGCTACACCGTTTCCTACGCGCTTTTGGCGGATTTGGCAGGCGTTTTGGCGGC
>CAKTUP010000212.1 GCA_934621705.1 uncultured Petrimonas sp. | reverse complement strand
GCTTGCGGTTTCAACGCTTTTGCTGAATAAACTGTAACGCTTTTCCACACAATATTTAGTCTAATTGTCCGTTTACTTAAAAACGGATTTTTTTTGAGAACTCTCCTTTCATATATAGCGCTGATTTTCGTGTGTGTTTTCGCATCCTGCAAAACAGCAACCCTGCCCGATGCCCGGTCCCAATACCTGCGCGGCGAGTATCACGCAGCAAGCGAAACCTACCGGAAAGTATATCGAAACGTGAAACCCGACCAACGTCCGTTGCGCGGTGTGGTGGCTTTCGAAATGGCGGAAACTTACCGCCGGCTGAACTCCGCCACACGTGCCGCAAGCGCGTATGCCAACGCCATTCGATACAACTATCCCGACACGCTGATGTATTTGCGTTACGCCCAAATGCTTCACAAAGAGGGTAAATACGCTCAGGCACAAAAGGCTTACGAGGACTTTCTGGGATTGGATTCATTGAGTTTTTTGGGTTTAAACGGATTGCAAGGAGTGAAAAACGCAGAAACAGGACGAAGAAATCCCACCCGATACGTGGTGAAACGGATGGATTTGTTCAATTCCAATCGCGGGGAATTTAGTCCGGCGTTCGCGCAGGACGATGCAGTTCTTTATATTACTTCATCGCGCGAAGATGCCCGTGGTGATTCCATCAGCCACATCACGGGAATGAAGAACAACGACATTTTCAGTGTTACCAAAAACGATAAAGGCGAGTGGCAAAAACCGGCGATTCTGGAATCGGAAATCAACACCAAATTCGATGAAGGCACGCCTTCCGTTTCTGCCGACGGCAATTATCTTTACTACACATTTGCGCCCATCAATTACAACCGTCCCACAACCACCAAAATTTACTATTCGCAACGCGGAAGCGGAAATTGGAACGCGGGACAGGAGTTGGTAATTTCTCTGCGTGATACACTTTCACTTTTTGCGCATCCGTCTATTTCGCCATCGGGCGAATACCTGTATTTTGTTTCCGATATGCCCGGCGGATACGGCGGAAAAGACATCTGGCGCGCCGGAATTGACGGAAATATGGTACTTTTTACCGAAAATTTGGGTACGGAAATAAACACGCCGGGCGATGAAACGTTTCCGTACATAAAAAACGATTCCACGCTTTATTTTTCGTCCGACGGGCATCCGGGAATGGGCGGTTTGGATTTGTTTGAAGCCGGCTTGCAGCGCAACGGCCGATGGATGGCGGAGAATATGGGCGTTCCGATAAATTCGCCAATGGACGATTTCGGAATTTCGTTTGAGAAAGCCAGTCGCCGCGGATTTTTTAGTTCCAACCGTGGCGATGCACGCGGGCGCGACCACATTTATTCGTTCGAACATCCTGACGCTGCGGTTTTTGTGGAAGGTTTTGCCGTGGACAAGGAAGACAATTTTATTCCCAATGCTAGGGTGTTGGTTGTCAGCGAAAACGGCTCGCAACACGAATACACTACCAAACAAGACGGAGCTTACCGCTTTAAAGCGGAAAGGGGCGTGAATTATCTCTTTATGGCCGGTGCAGACGGTTTTCTGAATATGAAAAAAACGCTGAAAACATCGGTTGAAGAGAAAGACACGGTTTATTTCGTCGATTTTGAAATGACGCCGTACAACAAACCCGTAATTCTCGAAAATATTTTTTACGATTTCGATAAAGCCACGCTCCGTCCTGAATCCAGAGAGGAACTCGACGGACTTATCGCTTTACTTAACGATAATCCTGAAATTGCCATCGAACTTTCGGCGCACAC
>CAKTUP010000211.1 GCA_934621705.1 uncultured Petrimonas sp. | reverse complement strand
ATAATGAGTAAATCGGTTACGCTTATGATGGACTGCATCTCGGCATATTCTCGGCTGAAATACAAAAGAATAAGAAAAATGATGCCGTTGGCTAAAATTCCGGCTACGATTCCGGTAAGAATATTGCTGCGGATAAACGGCCGGCGGATAAAACTTCCGTTGGCGCCTATCAGCTTCATTGTGTTGATAATAAACCGTTTGGAGTAAACGCTTAACCGGATGGTGTTGCGGATAAGCGTAAACGAAATAAACAATAACACTACGGCCAGAATCAGCAATATCATAGTAACTTTGGCTAAATTATCGTTGATAAGATCAATAGCCTCCTGCTGGTATAACAAATCCCGAACGTTACTTTGCTGTTTAATAGTTTGACTTACAATTGCAATACTGTCGTTATTGGCATACTCCGAATGCAGGTAAATTTCAATCGCATCCTGCGCCGGATTGTAACCGAGTAACTCTTCGGGGTCTTCGCCCAAATCTTTAATGAGTTGCTCTTTTGCTTCGGCTTTGCTGATAAATCGGGAAGATTTAACAAATGGCTGAGCATCCAGATTCTTTCGCAAGCGTTGAATTTCGGCATCGGAAACATCGTTGTCGAGCATCACGCTGAAACTCATATTTTCCTTTACATAGTTAGATAACCCGTTGCCCATAAACAGAATAAGAATAGTAAGCCCAAGCAAAACCAGCACTAACGTGATGCTAATGGTGGATGTGATTTTTGCATTGACAAATCGTGCAGTGGATATCTTTTTCTTTTTCGACATAAAAATGGGTTACACCAAGAAAAAACCCGATAGTTTTCCAAATAAAACAGTTCTTTCCAAATTGGGTGCAAAGTAACAAAAATATTGCGAAAACCGGAAATTTACTTCGGTAATTATCAACAAGAAAGATTAATTTTCTAAAACTTCGTTTTCGCGATCTACTTTATCGATAACTTCCTGAACAGTTACCGGTTGTCTTACCACAACGTGTTTCGCCGAACGGCTTCTGACTATGGAAGCGACGATGGAAATTATCAGAAACGACGCGATAACCAGCAACGACGCCACGTTGGAGATATGAAAATCCCAGCCGGCCGTGTGCGCGTAATGGTTGAGAATCATTTTAAAACCGATAAAGATCAAGATTCCGCTCAGGGCGTATTTCAGGTAATAGAACAAATCCATAATCCCGCGCAAGGCGAAATAGAGCGAACGAAGCCCCAAAATGGCGAAAATATTGGATGTATAAATGATAAACGTGTTGGTTGAAACCGAAAGCACGGCAGGAATGGAGTCGATGGCAAAAATAAGATCGGTAAATTCAATCACGAGCAAAGCCAGAAAGAACGGCGTTGCATATAGCTTGTGGTTGATCCTTTTGAAGAACACAGGTTTCGACATATCATCGGTTATCGGCATAAACTTGCGGAAAATTTTCACCAGCCGGTTGTTGTTGGGGTCCTGCTTTTCTTTTTCCTTTTCAGGATCAATTACCTTTAACTCATCCGCTACCATTTTTGCCCCCGTAAACAACAGGAACGCGCCAAAAACATACATAATCCAGGCAAATTGATTGATGAGCGCCACGCCGGCAAATATGAAAATCGCACGAAAAACGATTGCTCCCAGAATTCCCCAAAACAGAACGCTGTGCTGATGTTCGGGCTTGATCCTGAACGTGGTGAAAATGATGATAAAGACAAATAAATTGTCGATACTCAACGATTCTTCGATAAGATAGGCCGTGAAAAATTCCAACGCACTTTCCTTGCCGAACACAAAATAAACGCCCACGTTGAAAATCAAGGCAAGCGAAATCCAGAACAGGCTCAGCCACAATGCCTTTTTAACATCGATAACCGTGCCTTTTTTGTTGAAAACAAACATGTCGAGCGATAGCAGAATTACCACGAGAATGATAAATCCTATCCAAAAAG
>CAKTUP010000210.1 GCA_934621705.1 uncultured Petrimonas sp. | reverse complement strand
GAAAGGACTTGGCGAAATAAAACGCAACGATATCGTGGTTTTCAATTTCCCGACGGGCGATACGGTCGCGTTGAATCAGCAGGGAGTCGATTTTTATACGCTCTCGAAATACAACGCAAACGGAAGTGCCGGAATTCGTTCTGACCAAAGAACCTACGGCAAAGTCGTTTTTCGTCCGGTTGACAGACGCGAGAATTACGTAAAACGCTGCATCGGACTTCCCGGGGAAACCATCGAATTGCGCGATGACAACGTTTATATCGACGGACAACATATTCCCAATCCTAAACTTTCGCAGTTAACCTATATGATCCACACGGACGGAACGGTTATTTCGGAAAATATTTTTCAGGAACTGGGCATCAACAAAGATGATTACATGATGCCGAACAGTTATGGACAAGTGAGCACCAAAATGCAGGATTTAGCGGGTATTGACAGCTTGACGATGGCAAATTCGGGACTGAAACAACGGAACGGAAACAACGGAAAAATCTATTACAATATCCCTTTAACGGAAGAAATGCTCACAAAACTGAAAGAGAAACCTTTCGTGTGGGAAGTAATAAAAGACGTGGAGCAACCGGGTTCGAGTTATTATTATCCCGTAAATTACACGTCTGATTGGACACGTGCCGATTTCGGGCCGCTCTGGATTCCCAAGAAGGATGCAACCATCACTTTCGATACAGATGCGGCATTTAAAGCGGCTGCTTACGAGCGCTGCATCAAAAATTACGAAGGGAACGATTTCGCTTATCGCGACGGGAAAGTGTTCATCAACGGCCAGCAAGCAGATTCATATACTTTTAAGATGGATTATTACTTTATGATGGGCGACAATCGCCACAATTCTGCCGATTCACGCGTGTGGGGTTTTGTTCCCGAAGACCATATCGTTGGGCAGCCGATGCTTATCTGGCTTTCTTTGGAAAAAGACAAAGGATGGTTCAACGGGAAAATCCGATGGAACAGGTTGTTTAATAGTGCGAAGAAATAAGCCCCCTCTAACTCCCCCTAATAGGGGAGAATAGAGTACGCCCAATGATTAAAAATACAGCTATAATCAATAATTCACAGCCCTCCAATTCCCCTCAATCGGAGGGATCAAGGGGGGCTTTTTCATGCCTCTACCTCGCCCCCGTCGAATACTACTCTGCTCTTTTTCGCTCACAAAGCGCCATTATCGAAGTTCATGACAACTACCAAAAGCAATCGTACCGAAACCGGTGCAATATTGTCGGTGCCAACGGTTTGATGCCACTGAGCATTCCCATCGAAAAGCCGGAAACCACAAAATGCAAGATGAAAGACATTCGCATTGCCAATCACGGCAACTGGCGCCACCTGCACTGGAACGCTATTGTATCGGCATACAATTCCACTCCATTTTTTGAGTATTATGCCGATGAATTGCAACCTTTCTACGAAAAGAAAATTCCGTTTCTTGCCGATTTCAACCTGCAACTTCATCAACTTATTTGTCGTTGGTTGCAAATAGAGATATCTACAACAACCTCAGGCGAATACGTCGCCAGAATTCCCGAAGGAATGTCGGATTTCCGTGAAACCATTCACCCTAAACGCCCCTCCGATTTTACGACCAAGCCCTATTATCAGGTTTTCAGAGAAAAATTGGGCTTCATTCAAAATGCCAGCATTGTTGATTTGGTGTTTAATATGGGCAATGAAGCAAGGTTGTATTTTGGGTAACTATACACAAAAAACATCGCCAGTTGATAATTTTTCAACCGGCGACGCTTTCACCATGGACAAATTTAAAGTAGAGTTTGAAAAAGTAGAGTTTATTTTTAAGTATGAATTTTAAGTATTAAGCGTTTTATTGAAACAAACATACTATATTGAGCAGCTGCTTGTTAATTGAATACATTGAAAATCTTGACTATTTTTTAACAAAATAATCGGCTGTAAAACAATATATTGA
>CAKTUP010000209.1 GCA_934621705.1 uncultured Petrimonas sp. | reverse complement strand
TGCAAACCGCTCAGGCCGCTCCAAAGTCGGCATGGATAGGCAAGAACGATATTTCTCTTGCCCAATGGGCGTTGGTGGATGAAGTAAGAAGCGGAAAATGGAAAACGTTGGATTTTCCGAGAATTGCCCGTGAAGATTTCGGACTTAACGGAATTGAGTTTGTGAACACGCTTTTCGAAGTTCCCATAGCTAATTACCTGAATCAATTAAAAAGGAATGCCAACGACCACGGTGTAAAAATGGTATTGATAATGGTGGACGCCGAAGGCGAAACCTGTACCCCATTGAAGGAAGAACGAAAACAAACCGTTATCAACCACCGCAAATGGATTGATATCGCGCAATACCTCGGTTGTCACGCCATTCGCACCAACTGTATCGGCGCAAAGGACATTGACAAAGCCGAAGCGCTTAAATGGTCTACCGAAACCTACCACATGATGCTGGAATACGCCGTACCGGCCGGTATCAGTATTCTGATTGAAAACCACGGCGGCGTATCCAACGATGCCGACTGGATGGTTTCCCTAATGAAAGAAGTCAACAACAAATACTTCGGCGTTTTGCCCGATTGGAGAGAACCGGGTTCACAATTCGACAATGTCGGATTTTTGGAAAAAACGCTTCCTTATGCCGGAGGCATGTCGTTCAGAAATCAACCTACGGACGCACTCACAGAAAAAATGATAAAGATGACTCACGACAAAGGTTTCAGAGGCTGGTATGGGATCGAATCGAGCGGACGCGAAAACATAAAGAAAAGCAAAGAATTGCTGTTAAAATATTTGCCCATGTAATTTTCGAGTAATAAGTCAGGCAGTTTGATGTAACACCAGCTTTGGAATATGATATGCTTTCCATAAAAATTGCTACTTAGCCACCCTTTAAATAGCATTCAATTATTTGATTATAAGCAAAATAAAGTCATTTTCCTCATTGTGTATATCTGCAAGATTTTGTAAATTTGTGAAGTAAAACTTGCAGAAAAATATGTTAGAAAAATCCAAAACAGATGGTCAAAGTTCATTGTTTTTTTCATTGGAAAGTACGTTGAACCATAAACACCCGTTATTTATTTTAGTCCACAAGGTGGACTGGGATATGTTCGAGAAAGCATTCTCGCCTTTGTATTGCCCGGGTAACGGCCGTCCGGTAAAACCTATCTGGCTGATGGTCGGGTTGTTGATATTGAAGCACGTACGTAATCTTTCGGACGAAAGTGTTGTAGAACAATGGAGCGAAAACATTTATTACCAGTTTTTTGTGGTCAGCAGGATTTTCTGCCCACAGAACCCTGTGCGGCATCGGAGTTGGTTCATTTCCGCCACCGCATTGGGGAGGAAGGGATTGAGTTAATATTGAAAGAAAGCATCCGCATCAATGGCAAAGACGGGGAAGACAAAGATGTTTACTTCGACACAACCGTTCAGGAGAAAAACATTACTTTTCCCACCGATGACAAGTTGGCAAAGAAGATCATCAAGAAATGCTTGAACATAGCAGATAAAAACGATTTGAAACTTCGCCAAACTTACACGCGTACATTGAAAAAACTCTCTTACGCCTAACGTTTGCGGAACCATCCCAAAAATAAGGGTAAAGCCCGGAAAGCAGACAAAAAAGTAAAAACAATAGCCGGTCGCCTTGTGCGTGACGTGGAACGGAAATTAGGAGAAAAGGCTTCGGCTTACCAAGAAATACTTGACTTGTTTAGACGTGTATTGGCACAGAAGCGAAACGATAAAAACAAGGTCTATTCGCTTCATGAACCGGAGGTTTGCTGCATCAGCAAAGGCAAGGAACATAAACCTTACGAGTTTGGAAACAAAGCTTCCTTTGGTTGGACAGCGAGCGGAGTCATTGTCGCAGCATTGGGATTTAGAAACGAATATGACGGACACACCCTAGATAAGTCCATTGAACAAGTGGAAAGATTAAGAGAAAGCCCGCCTGAAAACGGAATCGGTGACAGAGGCTACCGGGGCAGACGTAAAG
>CAKTUP010000208.1 GCA_934621705.1 uncultured Petrimonas sp. | reverse complement strand
ATATGCCTCCTATCGATACTGCTGCTGTTCCAATCGCAACATTTCTTATAAATTCTCTTCTTGTAGTCATAGTACCTATTTATTTAATAAATAAAAATACAAATCTACTGAATTATTTTATGTTTGATTTTCTATTTCCGTTCGTTTGTCATCAAAAAACGCAAATAACTTTTTCTTTTTGATAACCATTTGGTTGTTGTTTTATTTCACTTATTGTCTTTAATTATTGAGTTTGGGATCAATATGGAATAAACGTAAACAATGTTAAACGATTACATCTTTATCCCCTTACCCTTAAACACACTCAATTCTTCAAACTTCATTCTACACCACTCCTCAACCCCCAATTCATCAATCGTCAAACAAAGATTGTTTGTAATTTTCTCGGGCTTTTCCTCAATTTTGGCTACCGAATCCTCCGTTTTAAACCTTCGTCGGTATTCCTCCGACCAAACATTTCCATGGAATTGAAGGCTTTTATTGCGTATCAGTTCCGTAACCAAGTCATCCGAAAAACCGACGGACTTGACTTCTTTTTCGATGTGCAGATAATCCGCAATTTTCGGAACCCAGTCGGTAAGTTTCTCGATGATTTTCTGAAATTGGGTAATTCTGAATTCTTTCTCCTGAATTTTGGCTTGGTGTTGTATGTTGAGTTCTCGAATATGATTTTGGAATTCATCCTCTCGTTTCTCGGCTTTCTGTCTCAGATTTTCAATCTCTTTTTCTTTTTCGGCAGCGATTTTTTGGAGCGATTCCACTTCTTGTTCCAGTAGTTGGTATTTGGGTGTTCCCAACAATGAACTAACCGTTTCGGTTATCTTGGTTTTGATTTCGGCGGTTTTAACCGCTTGCTTTTCTTTTTGAAGTTTTTGTTTGGTTTCGTCAAGGGATTGTTTCGTTTTTTCCAGTTCTTTGGTTTTATCTTCGGTCTGTTTTGAGAGTTGGGTGTATTGCTGTTCAATATCGGACTTTAGTTGTTCTTTCTGCTCGATGTCTTCCTTCAACGTTTTTTGTTGAAGAAAGAGTTCACGGTAATATTCCTGTGTAGTTTTGTGCCGTGCTTCCGAACCTTTTATGCCGCGCTGTAAGCCGTATTTAGCTACTCTCTCGGCATAAGTGGTCTGATAGTCTTCCAACTTCTTGCGGGTCATTACATCATCGGCACACAGGCGGACGGTATCGGTGCTTTTCTTGCGGTACGACCGTTTGCCCGTTTTCGCCCTGTCCTCTTTTTCTTTCATCGCTTTCCGTCTCTCTCCCGTAACCACGGGAACAAGTGCCGCGTGTATATGCGAAGTGGTTTCATCGCGATGCAACACGGCAGAAACAATATTCTCCTTCCCGAAGGTGTCTTGCAGCCATTCTAAGGAATCGTTAGCCCAATCGTCGAGTCGTCCTTCCTGTTCGATGCGTTTCATGTCTTCGTTGCTTCCGCTCAAATTTACACGGATGACCGTAACTTGGTTCTTGGCGATCTTTCGTTTTATTCCGGCGTTCTTGAGCCGGTGCTGAATGGCGTGGGTACGGTCGTGAACACCTTCCGGGAATTGCACCAATTCGCGGTTAAGGTGTTTGCGGGAAGCATCGGCGTTTTCGGGCTGAACTTTACGTTCGATGTGCCCGGATGTGCCGGTATCGCTTCCCGCCGTTTTGCTGAAATGTAACACGGCGTAGCCCATAATTCGAGAATGTAATATAAGTCCCGCCATACGGGACTTGGGGTTTCCAAAGGGGCTTCCCCTTTGGCTCATTGGGGCATTTTTAGCGGCAGCGTTAAGAAAATGCCCTAATGAGCTATGGCATTTTTCAAAATGCCTGTCGCGGCAGCGGCACATCACCACTGGTTCGTACAACTAAAAAAGGATGTCCTTTTTTACACTTTCGGATATCGGCTTTCCCATTATAAGGAAAGCGGTTATCCGATAAGTGTCCTTTCTTGCGATTCGCTCCTTTGGTTTTCCAAAGAAAAGCAAAATATTTCTTATCTGATTGTTTGTGATTATTTTGCGCGATAA
>CAKTUP010000207.1 GCA_934621705.1 uncultured Petrimonas sp. | reverse complement strand
TACTGGAAAACAGTAATGAAAAACCCTAACGTAATCACTCGTGGGCAAATGCCTGATTTAAAATAAATAAAAAACGATCAAGATGAAAACTCTTTTTTCAATACTTTTTTCTTTGTTGTTAGTTGCATGTACTTCAAAATCGAAAGAGAGCAACAATTCCGATAATTCAGCATCAAACAAAACCCTTAAAACCCAAAACCTCCTCAAAAACCTGACATCCATTTCTCAAAAGGGTTTTATGTTCGGCCATCAGGATGATCCGCTCTACGGGATCGGCTGGAACGGCGATTCCGCCCGATCGGACGTGAAAAGTGTTGTGGGCGATTATCCTGCCGTAATGGGTTTCGATATCGGGCACATTGAATTAAGCGCCGACAGAAGTCTCGACAACGTGTGGTTTGCCCGCATCCGTCAGGAAATCATTAATCAGTACAACCGAGGCGGAATGTCCACCATAAGTTGGCACTTGGATAATCCGCTTACCGATGGCAATTCGTGGGATGTTACCAACAAAAGTGTAGTTGCCTCCATACTTCCCGGTGGAGAAAAACACGAGAAATTTTTGTCGTGGCTTCAGATAGTAGCCGGTTTCTTCAAATCGCTCGAAACCGAAGACGGCACAAAAGTTCCCGTACTTTTCCGTCCCTGGCACGAGCATACCGGAAGCTGGTTCTGGTGGGGGAAAGATCTTTGTACGGCCGATGAATACAAGCAATTGTGGATAATGACACACGATTATCTCAGAGAACAGGGAGTCAACAATCTGCTTTATGCGTATTCTCCCGACAGCCAGGGCCCCGGTGAAATATACATGGAGCGATATCCGGGCGATGAGTATGTGGATGTATTGGGTTTCGACTGTTATCACCGCGATAGAGAAGCCGGTATAGAAGCCTATCAGCATTCGCTGAATACCATTTTAGCGTTTATGGCCGAAGAAGGAAAGAAAAGAAATAAACCCATCGCATTGACCGAAACCGGGCTGGAATCTATTCCCATTGCCGATTGGTGGACAAACGTATTATTTCCCGTTTTGGAAAACTACCCGATAAGCTATGTGTTGGTGTGGAGAAACGCTCACGACATCCCCAATCACTACTACGCCCCTTATCCCGGTCAGGCGTCCGCGGCTGATTTCGTGAAATTCTACCAAAATCCCAAAACACTTTTCTGCAACGATATTAACAATTTATACGATTGAAACAGATCGAATTATGAAACAATTCACACAAAAAATCAAACAACTGCTCGAAGATCAGGAAACCCTGCTTAACAGGAAGAATAAACCAACCGATTACACAAACGGATGGTATCAACGATATAAAAATCCGGTTCTCACGGCAGCTCACACGCCCGTTCACTGGAGATACGATTTAAACGAAGAAACCAATCCCTTCCTGATGGAGCGCATCGGTATGAATGCCGCGATGAATTCGGGAGCCATAAAATGGAACGATAAATACCTGTTGATGGTAAGAGTAGAGGGCGCTGACCGCAAATCTTTTTTCGCGATTGCTGAAAGTCCCAACGGAATAGACAATTTCCGGTTTTGGGATTATCCGGTAACCATACCCGACAACAATGATCCGGCGACCAATATCTACGATATGAGGCTGACTGCGCACGAAGACGGCTGGATTTACGGAATTTTCTGCGCCGAAAGATTTGATAAAACCGCCGAAAAAGGCGATCTGTCAAAAGCAACTGCCTCTGCCGGAATCGCCAGAACCAAAGATTTGATAAACTGGGAGCGCCTGCCCGATTTAAAATCGAAAAGCCAGCAGCGAAACGTAGTATTACATCCCGAGTTCATAAACGGAAAATATGCGCTTTACACCCGTCCGCAAGACGGATTTATAAGCGCCGGAAATGGTTCGGGAATTGGCTGGGCGCTGGTGGACGATATGGCTAACGCTCAAATAGAAGACGAAAAAATCATTGATCACCGTTATTCCCACACCATAAAAGAAGTGAAAAACGGCGAAGGCCCGGCTCCGATAAAAACGGACAAAGGCTGGCTTCACCTTGCTCACGGTG
>CAKTUP010000206.1 GCA_934621705.1 uncultured Petrimonas sp. | reverse complement strand
CGGGGCATTTGCCCATCCATTTGGGCGATTCGTTGCCGCAGGAGGTACAGAAATATGCTGATTTTAGTTTGGCCATTTTTTAGACTGTCAGACAGTTAGATTATAGATTTTTCGATAATTTGCTTAGTTTCAATACCATTAAATAATCTTCGTTTTCGTCTTTGATTACTTCAAACCCTAATTTTTTGTAAAGCTTTGATGCGTAGTTTCCTTTTTGTACACTCAACGATGCTTGCGAATATCCTTTTTTATTCAAATAATCAATCATCTTTTTCATCATTGCCGTTCCAATTCCTTGATTTCTATACTCCTTAAACAGCGAAATAGAAAACTCCGGCGTTTCGTCATCCACATTTCCATAGCCTTTTATCTCTCCGTTAAGAATTCTTACCCAAACCGCACCGATTATTTTTCCGTTGTAATCGGCAACAAAGCAATGATCATCTTTTTTTGAACCAAAATCGTTAATATAAGCGGCAATTTCGGGTATTTGAAGCACGCTTCTTGGTATGGGATTTTGCTTGTCGGGTTGATAAATGGCTTCGTAGAGCAAATCTTCGAGAGCAACGATTTCGTTTTGACGGATTTCACGGATGTGAATATTGTCTGTCATTTGAGCAAAATTAAATCAAGTTTGAAATAACCGCGCCAACCACTCCTTTGCCGTCAAAACGGGTAATGCCGAAAATTTAAAATCTTTTTTGTTGCGCGTAATAATTGCATTCATTCCGTTTTCAATTGCTGTGTGGTACTGAATGGCATCTTCAAAATCATCGAAATCCGAAACAAGTGCAAGGTCGATTTCTTTATTTCCAACAGATAGTACACTGACGAGTAATTTGAATTTTGCCACAATTTTTCGCGCGTTGATGGTATTATAATGTTTCCGCAGCAGATAATGTGTTGTGGCAATGGTCAATGCCGACACGTAAAGCTCGACTTCCTTTTTATCGGCAAGTGTAAACAAATCTTGGGCATCGGCGTAAAAACCGTCGCGTTTTTGAAGTAAATCCATCGCGATGTTCGTATCCACAAAAACTTTTTCCATCACGAATATTTTTTTTGCAGGTAATCGTAATACTCTTGCTTGTAGTTTTCGCTATTGGTATCAGACGGAATAACACCGGTTAGACTTTCCACGATGGGAGTTACGATACGCTGTTCTTTTTCCTTATGAGTCAGGATATTTAGATAATTCTCGACAAGTTTTGACAAGCTTGTACGATGGCTTTTTGCATATGCTTTTGCTTCTTCAACAATGCTTTCGTTCACATTTAATGTCAATTTTGTATTCATTTCACATCTTTTTACGTGTAAAATTATAAAATTTTTACGTGAAATCAAAATTCTGAAGGCATAATTTTCGGTTCTCGTCAAACATTTTCGTATTTTTGTTTTTTAAAAATCCGTAAACCGCAACCAGAATATGTCAATCATCTCATCACTTATTTCCAAATCGCTCAATATCAATCTCAAAAATGTTGAAAACACCATCAAACTGTTGGATGATGGTGCAACCATTCCTTTTATCAGCCGATACCGTAAAGAGGCGACCGGTGCGCTGGATGAGGTGCAGATTGCCGGTATTAAATCGTTGAACGATAAGTTTATAGAACTGGAAAAGCGTAAACAAACCGTTCTTTCATCTATCGGAGAACAGGAGAAACTGACGCCGGAATTGCAGGAAAGAATCGAAAACTGCTGGGATGCCATTGAACTCGAAGATATTTACCTACCCTATAAACCCAAACGCCAAACGCGTGCCGAAATGGCACGAAAGAAGGGTTTGGAACCGTTGGCAACGTGGCTGATGCTGCAACAAAACGGCTCGGCGGAAAGCAAGGCTGCACAATTTGTTACGGAAGAGGTTATCGACGTACAAACGGCTCTGAAGGGCGCGTGCGACATTATTGCCGAGTGGGTAAACGAGGATGAGAAAGCGCGACAAACCGTGAGGAATATTTTTGCCCGAGAAGCCGAAATCACGTCCAAAGTGATAAAAGGGAAAGAGGAAGAAGGCGAAAAATACCGCGATTATTTCGATTTTTCGGCGCTGTTGTCTCGCTGTCCGTCTCACCGCATTCTCGCCATACGGCGCGGAGAATCGGA
>CAKTUP010000205.1 GCA_934621705.1 uncultured Petrimonas sp. | reverse complement strand
AAAGTTTTGTCAATCTGTCCAACACTCCGAAAGCGATGGGGCAGGCAGACGCATTTTTGACGGTTAATTCGTAAATCTGATAGAATTTCTTTCTATCGGTGTGCGGATATTCCCGGCAAGCCTTGGGGCGATTCTCGTAAACGGAACAATAATTGTCGCTTCCCAAAAACGGGCAGGGCATCGATTGAAAAACAAAATCGCCGTCTTCATCTTTTCTCAGGTACTTTTCCATAAAATCGGAAGGTTTCATTCTCTGCGATTTCGATAAAACGTCAATGTCTTTTTCCAAAATCATCGGGCCGAGTGAACGGCAGCAATTTCCGCATTCCAGGCAATTTATCTCCGATGAGATTTCGTGATGCAGTTGTTCAATTTCCTTATCCATCTTCATCAGCCGCTGCTTATTCTTGTTAAAGAACTTCTTCCATTCGGGAGTTCTTAAAGCGGTTTCTTCGCGTAATTTCGAAATTTGCTGCATCGATGTGATATTTTTTGCAAATGTACTTCGTTTTTTAAAGGAAACAGCTAAAAATTCAGAAACTGTTTTGAATTTTTTTATGCGATGTTTTTTAGTCATTTTTTGATGGATTTGGACTTTCGTTTCGCATCAAATAGCGGGCTATTTGAAAGGAAGGAAAGTTCAAAGACGCGAAAAAGGGCAAAAAACAGCATAAAAGAATCAACAAAAATATCTGTTCGTAAAATTCAAAACAGTTTCTAAGAAAATCCCCCGTTATTTTACTAACTTTGTAACTTAAAATTAAGCTAAAAATACTGGATATGGCAAAGAAAATTCTTGTAACAGGCGGAACCGGATACATCGGTTCACATACGGTTGTTGAACTTCAACAGGCAGGATATGAAGTGATTATAATCGATAATTTATCGAATTCCAACGCGGATGTAATCGAAGGAATTGTGAAAATAACCGGAATACGCCCTGTTTTTGAGGAACTCGATTGCGTTGATTTTCCGGCTATGAAATCGCTGTTCGAAAGACATCCCGGAATTGACGGTATTATCCATTTCGCAGCCAGCAAAGCGGTGGGAGAATCGGTTCAAAAGCCGCTGATGTATTACCGCAACAACCTGGTTTCGTTGATAAATTTGCTGGAACTGATGCCGCAATTTAACGTGAAAGGTATCGTGTTTTCTTCGTCGTGTACCGTTTACGGAGAACCCGATAACAACCCGATCGACGAAAGTGCACCCATAAAACCCGCCGAATCTCCTTACGGAAACACCAAGCAGATAAACGAAGAGATCATTCAGGATTTTATCCATTCCGGCGCGACCATAAAAAGTATTATTCTTCGCTATTTCAACCCAATCGGTTCGCATCCGTCGGCAGAAATCGGCGAATTGCCCATTGGAGTTCCTCAGAATTTAGTGCCGTACATCACTCAAACCGGTATCGGAATCCGCGAACAACTGAGCGTTTTCGGCAACGATTACAACACGCCTGACGGCTCGTGTATCCGCGATTTCATCAACGTGGTGGATCTTGCTAAAGCGCACGTAGTGGCCATTGAGCGGATGCTCACCGATAAATCGGACGAAAAAGTGGAAATCTTCAACCTGGGAACCGGAAACGGTGTTTCAGTATTGCAATTGATCGATGTTTTTGAAAAAGTTTCGGGCAAACCGTTGAATTATAAAATTGTTGGCCGCCGCGAAGGCGATATCGAACAAATCTGGGCCAATCCCGATAAAGCCAACAACGTGCTGGGCTGGACAGCCAAGGAAACCATCGAAGACACCATGGCATCGGCCTGGAAATGGCAGCAAAGATTGCGAGATAGGGGAGTGATGTAATTTATGATTTACGATTTGCGATTTACGATTTCATTCCCGCATATACAGCGCCTGATAGGTAATTCTGCTTATTTTGCCCGAAAAAGGCGAAATATGCGGTGGTTCTGCTTCTTCGGTAATTTTATCTTTGGATAACAGCAAAGAATTGGCGTTCATATCGTACCTAAAAGTCTCAAATAAAAGTTGCATGTGTCAGATAAAGTATTTATCTTTAAGGTGCTAAATAAAAAATAACACTCACCCGACACATGCAATACAAAAATAGTAAAAAAATCTCATTTACTGCCGGTTCAGTAA
>CAKTUP010000204.1 GCA_934621705.1 uncultured Petrimonas sp. | reverse complement strand
TCCCGCAAAGACAAGCGCAATTGCCGGATAGAACTGGCGGAAGTTTCTTCTTTTCATCTGTTTTCCATTTTGTTATTGTTCGGCAAATATAATAAAAATAATAATGTGTACGTAAACAGTCAGCGAAAAAGAAACAATTAATTGTCCGGAATTTCAATTTTACGATACATTTTATACAAAGCCAGCATAAGTGTTCCGAAAATTACTCCCAGCAGCACCAGAATATGGCTTTGCAAACCGTCAACCCCGAAAGAAAGTTTCATCAACGTAGTTGAAACCACAAAACCCGAGTTTCGCATCACTTTATGAAACTCGTCGGTAATGGCAAAAGAGATTAAAAGTATCACTACATCGCAGAGAATGAGAACGGTATAAAAAGATGCGAAGAAGTTTTTGATGACCGGCTTGGACGAAATTATCAGTTCGAACATTCCGTTATTGGTTGAAAGCCATTGATAAAGGCTGTTCAAAACGAGTAAAATGAAAACAACTCCAACGCTCAAAGCCAGCGTTTTTTTCGCAAATATATAATCTTCAATTTTTTTAGGCACGTTCTCTGGTTCACCGCCAGTAATATTGTCGATTTTTATTTTTCTCTGGTTTAACCTGTAATACAAATAAATAAGTCCGAATAGAATGAGAATGCTTACCAATGAATACAGAAAATCGGGTTGCGAATACAGGAAATTGCCATCTTCGGAAACGTTCAGAAGCGCCAGCTGTTCGAAAATTTCTCGTATGGTTATCAGCGCAATAATTTCGAATTGTTTTCCGATGTAGATGCTGATGGAACGAGGCAGGTAATAAAAAATGCAATAAATTTCATAAAACAGAATGATGGAAAACGGCGTGTAAATGGCATTGAGCGGATTTCGCAAAACGGCAGAACTATTGGTATTCGGTATTAGTCCTGTATTGGCTAACCCGATAATTATCAGATGAACGGCAAACCCGATAATGGCCAGAACAAACATGAGTTTTTCCACCCTGTCTTTCGCGTTTTTCGAAAGCAGTTGTTCGTATAAATCCGATATGATTTTCTTGAATTTCATTGTTGCCGGGGCTTATTCAGGAAATACAAAGGTAAAAAAATTGCTCAAAAAGTTATGACTTCGATAGCTTTTAGTTTGTAAATTTTCATTTTCGTATGGAAATGGTGGAAAAAAATGTAACTTTGCAATCCAAAATAGTTGCAAAGCATCCATTTATGTTGTTTTGTTTTGACACAAGTAAAAGAAAAGACGTGTTTTTATGTCAGAAATTAATTTAAAAGGGATTGGTGTTGCGCTCATAACGCCGTTTAAAAAAGACAAATCGGTGGATTTTGATGCGTTAGGACGATTGGTCGATTATCAGATAGAAGGCGGAATCGATTACCTTGTCGCTTTGGGAACCACCGCCGAAACCCCCACGCTGACGCGCGACGAGCGCACCGAAGTGGTACGGTTTATTATCGAAAAAAACAATAATCGGCTTCCCATAGTGGTTGGAGTCGGGAGCAACAATACGGCCGAAATTGTTCACGAACTCAAAGTGTCTTATTTTTCCAACATTTCGGCGGTACTTTCCGTTACTCCCTATTACAATAAACCCAATCAGGAAGGACTTTTCCAGCACTATCGTGCGTTGAGTGAAGTTTCGCCCCGTCCGATTATTCTGTATAACGTTCCCGGAAGAACCGGAGTAAATATGGAAGCCGAAACAACGCTGCGTCTGGCGAAATCCTGCCCGAATATCGTGGCCATCAAGGAAGCATCGGGAAAAATGGATCAAATCCGGCAAATTATAGACAATCGTCCCGAAGGATTTTCCGTTATTTCGGGCGACGATGGAATTGCATTCGATTTGATAAAAGCCGGAGGCGAAGGAGTGATTTCCGTATTGGGAAATGCACTGCCGAAAGAATTTTCCGAAATGATACATCATGCATTAGCGGGCGATTTTAATAAGGCGGAAGCCGAAAACGCCCGTTTTGTGGAAGCGATAAAATTGCTTTTTAAAGACGGAAATCCCGCCGGAGTGAAATGTATGCTCAGCGAAATGGGCTATATTGAAAACGAACTTCGGTTACCGTTAGTTGCCGCTTGCGATGAAACCAAGCAAGAGGTGATTGAAGA
>CAKTUP010000203.1 GCA_934621705.1 uncultured Petrimonas sp. | reverse complement strand
AAGTTATAAAGATTTAGAAGGGACATTTATCGGACAGGTCAGCTATGGGCATGTGAGAAATTGTGCGGATGGACTTTTACTATACAATCCGGAGACTGATACTGTTTTTCTTTATCGCAATGACAACAAGACATTAACACCCTATCTGCATAAAAAACCTTTATTGAGTGAAACTAACCCAATTACCGTTATGGACATCTGTATGGATGCGGGTGAATTTCAATTTATTTCGCTTTATTCTTATCAGAAAACCGGCGCATCCCCATCTCCGCAATATTATATGCGCAACAAAGTAACGAATGAAATTTTCCGTCAAAAAATCACAATCCCCGATTATCGAGGAAAAGAATTCTTTGTAAATCCTCGTCTTGCAAACTATTATGAAAATGGATACCATTTTGAGTTGGACTTTACGAGACTCGAAGAAGCATATAATGAAAACAAGTTAAGCGGAAAGCTAAAAGAATTGACAGCTTCACTTATTGAAGAAGAAGAGCCTAATAATGTTTTTGTAATTGCGAAATTCAAATGATAGACCCGATTCCACACAAACCTCGTTTTTCAACACTCAAAAAAAGCCTAATAAATACCCTTCATCCCAATAAGGGATTTGTGAAGATTTATTCGTCAATCGCTTTCTTAAATTTTCGACCAAAGTGGTTACTGATTGTTGATTTTGAAACCGAAAAATACGGAATAACGAAAAACACCGACAAATGGGAAGTTCGCTCAATCGTCAACTATTTATCAGGTACGGAGTATAATCTATTCGACAAGGATGAAAGCATTTGCGCCTATTTTAAGAAGATATTGAGTGATATTCACGCACAATGCATTGAGAATCAAATACAAATAAATTTAAAATGAAAAAGATATCTTTCTTCTTATTTATATTTACCATCGTATGTATATGTGGATGCAAACATTCGGCAAAAGAAGTTCTCACTCTTGACGATTGCCCGGTTGTTGCCACAAAAACCGTCGTAAACGGCGATACAGTTATTACGTGCGATTTCTCGTTGGTAAAAGACACCGTAGCTTTTCCTTTGAGTACCATATTGTCGGCTTTGGAAATAGTAAAACTTGAAAATTCCGATTCGGCATTAGTCTCGCGCTACCACACGTTTGTAAGCGAAAATTATATAGGTGTTTATACCATGGAAAATGAATACAAACTGTTCGACAAGAGTGGTAATTTACGTTGTTTTATCGGAGGAAAAGGACAAGGCCCCGGAGAATATATGTTCTTGTACGACTCCCAAATTGACGAGAAAAACAACCGGATTTATCTGATGCCGTGGATGCAAAAAAAGATATTGGTGTATAATCTTCAAGGCAAATTTCTGTCAGATATTCCGTTACCCGAATTTGTTCCCAAAGCCCGCTTCAACATAAACACGAACAAGCAGATCGTTACCATTATGATTTTACCGTTCAAAGGGCAGAATAATTTTGTTGTGTGGCAACAAGATTTTCAAGGCAATGTTTTGCAAACAATCGGCAGTGAAAATTTCGCTCTCGAACCTGACTATGGTAATGAAATAATTTCATACAGAAATACACAAAACACTGATTTTTACCTGGCAGGGTGGCCCAATAAACAGGACACGTTGTACTACTATATGGGCAACGAAAACCGCTTGAAACCAATTTTCACATTCACTGTAGCTGAGCCATTCAGTCATTGGTATATCGATTTGCCAAACCATGTGACAACCGTCATCGCACAACAAGAAGGGATAGACGAAAACGGACAGTTTTATGCTCCTGTTCCCAAACAGTTTATTGTGGATAAACGCACATTGAAAGGAGCTTACATTAAACCGATCATCGACGAATTGGGTGGTATTCCCATTCCTTCAAGAGCGTTGTATCAAGACGGTTATTTCATTGCCAATATGTATCCGCACGAACTGAAAGCAGGGTTGGAAAAAATAATCGAAAATGCGGAAAATAATCTTGCGGAACAACAATTATCCAACATCAAAACTCTTTACGAGGATATTGATGAAGATGGAAATAATTATATTTTGATTGGGAAATTGAAATCGGTAAAATAATTATCAAATTGAATATATTTCCTCTATAAATCCATTTGTTTCCCCTGCATAATAAACCCATTGAAGTTAGTTTACATTACTTTAGTCCAA
>CAKTUP010000202.1 GCA_934621705.1 uncultured Petrimonas sp. | reverse complement strand
GATACGTTGAGATTAAGCGTGTATGTTGAGTCGGAATACGTTACGGTGGTTTCAAAGGTGAAAGGAAATAAAATGGATGGAACGGTGGATTCATCGCAAGGAAAAATGACACTGAAAGCCGAGAAGATTGTGCCGGGCGAAAAGAAAAAATAGGATTTTTACATTCAGATTAATGCGTCGTGCGGTTTAGAACCGCAAGGCGAGTATGGCACAAAAAGCAGATTGGCTTGAACTTTGAGGTTCAAGCCAATCTTAAATTGAAGAAGTTCAGAAAAACTGATAAAATTTAAATTAAAAAAATAAATAAATTGTCTCGTGTAAAAAAATTAAATGTGAAAATAAGATTGAGACAAAAGACAAACTTCATTCAATTCATATATATAACATTCCAAGTTGTTTTTTAGTTCACAAAAATGTAACTTTTTTTTGAAAATATTTTTTCAAGAGTGAATTTTAATCAGACCGGGAATTTTTTCTACCACATCCGTTTCGCCTTCCGATAAGTTTATCCAATTGATTTCCTTGTCTTTATTAAACCACGTCAGCTGCTTGCGGGCATAATTCCGGCTGTGTTGTTTTATTTTTTCGATGGCAAAATCGAGTGAACAATTTCCATCGAAATATTCAAAAAGTTCTTTATAACCTACGGTATTTAATGAATTCAAGTGACGTTTCGGGTAAAGTTTCCGGGCTTCTTCCACCAATCCGTCTTCTATCATTTTGTCCACGCGCCGGTTAATTCTGTCGTAAAGTTCCTCCCGGTTTCGGGTAAAACCCACTTTTACTATACGAAAACTTCGTTTTTTATTGGGATTTGTGCGTAGCGAAGAGTATGGCTTTCCGGCCATCAGGCATATTTCCAGCGCATGAATTACCCGTTTGGGATTTTTTAAATCAACCTGATTATAGAAAACGGGATCGAGAATTTTTAATCGGGCACGAATGGAATCTAATCCTTCTTTTTCATAAAGTTCGTAAACCTCTTTACGCAACTTTTCGTCGATGGTTGGGATTTCGTCAATTCCCTTGCAGACGGCATCGATATACATCATCGATCCGCCGGACATCACCACAAAAGGATGCGTTTTCAGCAACTTTTCGATAAGCGAAACGGCATCATCCTCAAACTGGCTGGCGCTGTAATAATCTTCGGGTTCCAGCATCTCTACGAAGTAATGTGGAACCCGTTTTAACTGCTCATCGGTGGGCGCTGCCGTTCCGATGGTCATGTGTTTGTAAATTTGTCGGGAATCTGACGAAACAATGGGGCTTTTCAGCCGTTCGGCCATCAGCAGGCTTAATTCGGTTTTGCCCACGCCGGTTGGCCCCAGAAGCACGAGCAGCGTATTCATTTCAATAAAGGTCGCTTTCTTCTGCCGATATTTCAATGTCGTCCAATCCTTCAAAACCCTCCCGGTCGAGTTCGTCCAAATCGAAACTTTCGTCTCCGAAGAATGATTCATCCACATCTAACGAAACGGTTGCGCTGGTAATGTCGTCGAAGTTGAGGGATTGCTTCGGCGCTTCTCCGATTGAAAGGGTGCATTGTGGTTTTTTCAGGTTTTTTCCGGTAATAATTTCCGATAACTCGATGAACAATGCTCTCTCTGTGAGGTAATCAAACACGAAAAGGAGTTTTTGTTTTTCGTCTTCCAGGTAGTCGTTCAACACGCATTCTTCCATCGTGTACGGATCCTCATCGGAATAAGTGTCCATTTCCACCAGCGTGATTTCCTGCTTTTTGCGCCAGTTGTCGTCGCAAAGAAAGAAAGAGGCCATCTCGTTTTCGTTGAAGCCCGTGCAGTCGACAATAGCATGAAATAAATCCAAAAAAGTATTGTCGGCGTCTATTTTTATTTCTCTTTTGAAGTTTTCTACTTCATCCGATATAATTACGAATCTGAAAATCATAAAAAGCGTTTTACTACTTGTTTATTTGATTTCAAAGGTAGAAAAACTTTTTTAAACAAAAGACGATTTTTAGCAAAAACGTGTATTGATAGCGTTCGGCGCAAATTTTTATAGAAAGCAGTTGGTTTATTCGGAAAATTGTACTACTTTTGCATCACTTTTTTGAAAAAATACGGCAGAAAAATTCTTCCTTAGCTCAGTCGGTTAGAGCATCTGACTGTTAATCAGAGGGTCCTTGGTTCAAGTCCAAGAGGAAGAGC
>CAKTUP010000201.1 GCA_934621705.1 uncultured Petrimonas sp. | reverse complement strand
CGAAAATATCCAGAACGCGGGCGACGACATATCGGCAATGTCCTGTCGATCGAAAATCAAAAAAACAGAAGCTGCGAGCAGCAGAAGTGCGATTGCCACCACCGATGAAACGCCCATCACCTTCTTTTTCCGGTGTTTATCCACAATTGTGCCGAAAAACATTCCCGAGAGCGTCACCAGCGTCATAAACGTTCCGCTGAGAATAGAAAGAATAAGCACGGAATGGGTTTCGAGGTAGAGCCAAAACGACAGCGCACTCCACAGAAAAAATGTGGATGTATTCGCTACGGCCGTGTTGATGAGGATATGGAGGAATCGTTTCATTCGTAAATTACGAAAAGCAGACGGTTAAACAACACAAGCGTTTTTTTGTTCGGATGATAGATTTGCGGAAAAAATGTATCTTTACGGGTAAAAACGACAAAATATGATACTTGAACTGTTGCCCGAAGACAACGCCGGCCGTTTACAACCCGGAATTTCGCGACAAGATGCTTTCGCGCTGGTAGAAAAATACAACAAAGAACCGTTTCACATACAGCACGCCGAAACGGTGGAAGCAGTGATGCGCTATTTTGCCGAAAAATTGGGATACGAAGATGAAGCGGACTTCTGGGGATTGGTGGGCTTATTGCACGATTTGGATTTCGAACAGTTTCCCGATGAGCATTGTATAAAAGTGTGCGAAATATTCGATGACGAAGGCATAAACCCCGAAATAAAACGAGCGGTGGTCTCTCACGCGTACGGTTTCACGCAAACCGACGTAAAACCCGAAAATCAGATGGAAAAGGTGTTGTACGCCGCCGACGAATTAACCGGACTAATCGGCGCTGTCATTCTGATGCGTCCCAGCCGGAGCACGCTCGATTTAACGGTACAATCGCTAAAAAAGAAGTTCAAAGACAAAAAGTTTGCCGCCGGTTGCTCGCGCGAAGTTATCCAAAAAGGCGCCGATTTGTTGGGTTGGGAACTAGAATATTTGATGGAAGAAACCATCAAGGCGATGCAGGAGATGGAGCGTAATGCTGCATCCGATGCATTATAAAAATCCCAACGTTATTTCTTCAAAAACTCCGTAAGAATAAAAATAGTTTGCCCGTCCACTTTGGCCTGCACGTGTGTGGGGTCGTCTGCCGAAAGTCGGATCCCACGCGCACGCGTTCCACGCTTTACTACCATCGATGAGCCTTTTACTTTCAAGTCTTTTATCACGGTTACATCGTCGCCGTCGAAAAGCTCGTTTCCGTTGCTGTCAATTACTTTTGCCGAATTTTCGGCTGCATCCATATCTTCCTGCGTCCACGCATGAAAACATTCCGTGCAATGAAACAATGAGCCATCGAAATAGGTGACTGAGCTTTGGCATTTAATGCAAGGGGGAGTTTGTGTCATAATCGTTTGAATTGTATTTTCCCAAAGATAGAGCTTAATTGGCAATGTTCAAAATATCCACCGTGAACCGATTATCATTTTAAGCGTTTAAAAGAAAGTTATTATCCCAAAAGTTAACGAAAAATGGCAATCATAAGAAGTATTCTCGATACGGATTTGTATAAATTTACCACCGGTTACGCATACAGCAAGCTTTTCCCGCGCGCATACGGTGAGTTTGAATTTGTGGATCGCAGCAACGGCGATTATCCCGACGGTTTTGATAATTTGGTGCGGCAGGAATTGGAAAAGATGTCGCAACTGAGCCTGACGAAAGGTGAAGAAGAGTTTCTAAGAAAGAAATTACCGTATTTGCCGCCCATTTATATCGATTTTCTGAAAGGATTTCGTTTCGACCCTTCCGAAGTGGAAGTTTCTCTCGAAAACAACAAGTTGAAAATTCGTGCCACGGGACTTCTTTATCGGGTAACACTTTGGGAAACACCTATTCTGGCAACGGTTTCGGAGCTGTATTTCCGCGAAACCGGGCAGCATCCCGATACGGAGTATATGGAGAAATCGGCTATTGAAAAAGCCATTAAATTGAAGGAGAACAACATCACGTTTTCGCTTTTCGGTATGCGCCGCCGGTTTAGTTTCGATGTGGAAGACCGTGTTACTGAACTGCTGAAAAAACACGCCGGCGATTCCCTTTTCGGCACAAGCAACGTTTACCTGGCGTACAAGCACAACCTGAATGTATCGGGAACGCATCCGCACGAATGGGTGCAGTTTCACGGATCGATTTACG
>CAKTUP010000200.1 GCA_934621705.1 uncultured Petrimonas sp. | reverse complement strand
TCCCTACCGATGAAGAATTGACCATTGCAAAAGATACGATGGAGATTTTGAGAAAATAAAAAAGGCAAATAAGTTTCCTTTTTAATTGGAAAATTTTCCTTTTTTCCATATTTTATCGGAACACTCAAGCTATTATTATCCATCTACACGATGTGAAAATAATCCGCTCACTTCAGGTATCGCAAAGTTTCAAATACGTTCATAGAGAAAAGGGAAGACGCTCGAAAATAACTATTAATCAGATAATTATCAAGTAAAGAAGTAGATAAAATCATATGTTTTACTAATAATCTATCTATCTTGGTTTTTTCAAAACAAAAAACCCTGTTCATCCACTCTTTTCCGTCCCAAGTGCCGATAGGCAAGTTCGGTGGCTTCTCGGCCGCGCGGTGTGCGTTTCAGAAATCCTTCTTTGATGAGGAACGGTTCGTAAACTTCTTCGATGGTTCCGGCATCGTCGCCCACGGCGGTGGCGATGGTGGTGATTCCAACCGGGCCGCCGTTGAATTTATCGATAATGGTCAATAGAATTTTATTGTCGATTTCGTCCAGTCCGTAGCGGTCGATATTTAATGCTTCAAGAGCGTAAGACGAAATGGCTTTATCTATCTTGCCGGTTCCTTTTACCTGGGCAAAATCGCGCACGCGACGCAACAGCGCGTTGGCAATACGCGGCGTACCCCGGCTTCGCGAAGCGATTTCTTCGGCGGCGTTTTGCGCACAGGCGATGTTTAAAATATTGGCAGAACGAAGAATAATCCCCGTTAGGGTATCGGCATCGTAGTATTCCAAATGCATATTAATACCAAATCGGGCACGTAACGGACTCGTCAACAGGCCGCTTCGAGTGGTGGCGCCAATCAGGGTGAACGGATTTAAATCTATTTGGATGGAGCGGGCGCTGGGGCCTTTATCGATCATAATATCAATCCGGTAATCTTCCATCGCGCTATACAAATACTCTTCCACCACGGGCGAGAGCCGGTGAATTTCATCGATAAACAGCACGTCATTCGCTTCCAGCGAAGTTAAGATTCCCGCCAAATCGCCGGGTTTATCCAAAACCGGCCCCGATGTAACTTTAAAACCCACGCTTAACTCGTTGGCTATGATATTCGATAAGGTGGTTTTTCCCAATCCGGGAGGGCCGTGCAACAATACATGATCGAGCGACTCGCCGCGCATCCGCGCCGCGCTCACGAAAACTTTCAGGTTTTCCACAATCTTGTCCTGTCCGGCAAAACCGGTAAAGGTAAGCGGGCGCAACGCGCTTTCGTACTCGCGGTCGTTTTCCTGAAAACTTTTATTCACATGTATGTCGAATGGATCTTGCATAGTTTAATGTGCAAAAGTAATGATTTATCGTGAGTTTTGGAAATCTGAAATAAGTCAAAAAAGTCTTCATTGTAAAAAAGAATATATATCTTTGTTGGTGACAGTAAAATTGAGTGATTATGGGTGTTCTAAAATTCACAACAAAAATATCGGAAAGTGGCGTCATCCAACTACCAAAAAATTCTATTTTCTTAAACAAGGAGGTGGAAGTAATTATTATGCCCAAATCGAAACAAAACAAAACAAAAAGCAGCAAAGCAACAGAGTTTGTGCAAAAATGGAGTGGATTCCTTAGAAACACCAACACCGAAGAATCAAAGTATGACTACCTGTCTGAAAAATACAAATGAAGAAAGTTCTTTTTGATACTAATATTATCCTTGATATCGCTTTAAAACGTAATCCTTTTTTCGAGTTAGCTTCTCAATTATTCAGCCTTATCGATCGCAAAATAATTGAAGGATACATTACCGCTTCAACTGTTACGGATATTTACTACATTTCGAAAAAAGAAAAAGGGCACAATACTACTTTGGAATTTATAACTCACCTGATAAAAATAGTTGATGTTATTGGTGTCGACAAAGAAATTATTATAAAATCTCTGACATCCGGATTGAATGATTTTGAAGATGCTATACAAACTACGGCAGCTGAACTGAATGGGCTTGAGGCAATTATAACTCGAAACAAAAAGGATTTTGTCAACTCATCCGTTGAAATCTACACACCCGACGAATTTCTAAAAAACTTCTCATAAAAGCCACAGTGATAATTTCTCATTACTTCTTCAGCGCTTTCACATTCCTTTTCAACCCGCTAAATTTCGCCCTTTTCACGGCCGATTTCCGGAAAATTTGCCGATAAGTTCCTTCATCCATCTCCTGAAGTTTTTCGTAATCGAGAGACAGAAA
>CAKTUP010000199.1 GCA_934621705.1 uncultured Petrimonas sp. | reverse complement strand
GTGGAAAATAGTAATTTAAATGATCTTTTACTGCCGGGTAATCATCTATATTTACGGGATTTATACCCTTTTCTTTAATGCCATTATGCGTATTTATTAGCCATAAATCAGCAAAGTCATAACTGTATCTTTTTATGTCTCTGCCACGTAAAATCGGTCGTATAATTTCTTCACTTTTCGGGTCTTTTTCAATCAGTTCTTTTCGTTTTTCCCCGGTTATAATAAACGCATCATTAAATCCGGTTTTTATACCATAATTTATCTGAATATCCCAGTCTTTTAAAGGTGTTCCAATGCGCTCAATCTTCTCCTTTATTTTCTGTTCTATAGCGCTTAACACTACCCAACTATCATTATGGTTAAAGTTGCAAAAAGTGCTGTGTTGTTTAATATAATTGCTCAAATTATCTGTACACTTTTCTTTCACTACACAAGCTGAAGTTCTACCAAAATTTTTCTGTTTAGAAAAAAGGATTATGTTAACATCGACAGTTGCAGCATCGAATATTTTTTGTCCGGCAAAATCAATTAATTGTAACGGATTGGTTTTTTCTGCTAAAAATTTTCGGGTAGCTTCGCCATATCCGGCACGCATCCATTTGTTACTGGTTATGAACATCAACAAGCCATTCGGACGTAATAAATGGTAGCCTTTTTCGTAGAACAGACAATAAATATCGCCGGTGCGGGCAAAAGTTTCGTAACCTTGATTTTCGTACAATTTGGCGAGCCCTCCTCCGTTTGCCTGAAGTTGAACGTAAGGCGGATTCCCGATAATGACATCAAAACCCTCAAATTCGCCTTTTTCATTTAACACTTCAGGAAACTCAAAACGCCACTCAAAAGCATTTTTGTACAATGCATTATCTTGAATTCGGGCAATTATTGATTCTTGATTACCGATGTCTTTTGTGATTTTTTCAATTCTTTTGTTCCAAGCATCCTGCTCTTTTTTCGATTTATCGAAAAGCGATCCCTGATTTGTCATTTCAAACAACTCACCCTTCAGCTTAGCGAGTTTAGTTATACGAGGATCATTTAGTTTTATTTCCGTTTCAAAATCATTTTTAATGGAATCGATAAGACGCCCCATTTCCCGCTTCTCATCTCTGTTTGTCGCATTTCTGTACGTGTTTATGGCAAGTTGATAACTGGTAATTGTCCATTTGCTTTTTTGCAATGCTTTACCCAAATTTGCATTCAAAGAATATCTGCTTAATAAAGAATCTCCGTGCTTTATATTTATATCGATATTGGGAAGTGTTTCCAGTTCCATAAAATCCGGAGATTTGTAATAAGAACTTTTCAGAAGCTCTATCCAAAGCCTTAAACGGCAAATTTTCACAGAGTTGTAGTTAATATCTACGCCAAACAGGCATTTCTCAATGATTGTCTTACGTTCGTTAAAAATAGTTTCCTGAACACGCTGGCTTTCTTTATTCTGATAGTTGTATCTGAATAGATTGCCATTCTCATCCAAAATTATCAGCTCGTCGTTTTCAACGCTGATTTCGTATTCTTTCTTACGAATTCGCCTTCCCTCTTTATCGGCCAATATGCCTAAATCGGATTTTATAACAATGAGTTCATTAAGAGCCGATACGAGAAAATGACCCGAACCCACGCTGGGATCGCAAATTTTCAGTGAGTTAACTATTTCGTTGGCAGTTTTTATGTCTATTCTATCTATCCGGTTATACAAATCATCAAACGATTGTGCGACAAGAATTTCGTTTTTGGTGAAATAGTCGTTAAACTTTTGTACCACAGCCCGACGTAAAGATTCGCGGCTCATATACATTGTGATAAAGCCTGGTGTAAAAATTGAACCGTCTTTGTAACCGTTTATTTTCTCGAAAACTTTTCCTAAAACCGAAGCATTGATTATGGTTTTGTTGTTTTCGGCAATTTCATCGCCGCCTTCGCTGGCAAAATCATAAGCATCCAGAAATCCGAAAAAATATTCAAGAAGATTAATTTTCTCTCCTTTCCTGTAGTTTTCGGCAAGGATGGAATTGTTCATCAGGGGAATATCGGATGAATCATCGAGCGAATTGATTTTTATTGTGGCTGCTTCTAATTCCGAAATTTCAAACAATGAACTGTTAAGGTATGGAACCAGCTGGTATTTAACTTTTACGGAACTGCTTCTTTCGTTTATATCTCGCGCCAAAACCTGATGGAACAACTTGTATAATTCATCAAAATCGCAGATAACTTTTGTATTTAAAAACAAATAATCTTTATTGCCCTTGTGATATGTAATTAACTGGCCTTCTAATAGCTTAAGGAATAAGATGCGATTTATC
>CAKTUP010000198.1 GCA_934621705.1 uncultured Petrimonas sp. | reverse complement strand
TTGTAACCGAATTCTGTTTGCCCGTGTCTTATGGATGTAAACAAATTATTCATTAAAAAACAGAAATTATGCAAGACTTAATACCAATTATTGCTATCATTTGCTCCGTTGGTTTGCCGATAGGCTTTGGAATGTATTTGGGGTTAACAGCCATTAGGACGGAACATAAGGAACGTATGGATCTTATCCGTCAGGGAATTATTCCTCCTGAAAAAATAAAAAAGAAAGCCAACCCCAATCGGTTTGTATCCCTTAGAAACGGAATTGTGCTTCTTTCGCTTGGAATTGGTATAATTGTTGGTTTCTTGTGTTCAGAAAACCTCGTCGTTGCTCAAGGAAATGAGTTTTGGTTTATCGGGGCAAGTGTTGTTTTCTTTCTCGGGTTAGGTTATTTGGTTTATTTTCTCGTAACGCAGAAGATGCCCATAGCTCAACAAAAAGAAGACTCCGAACAGGAATAATCCATTGTGATGAACGAAAACCAACGTGTGCAACAAGTGCTCGCAGGCAATACTTCCGCGTTCGCGTACTTTGTCGAAACCTATCAGGAAATGGCGTTTACCATCGCCCACCGGATTTGCGGCAACGTGCAGGATGCGGAAGACATTGTGCAGGAAAGTTTCGTGAAAGTATATCGTAACTTGCACGCGTTCAGGAACGAAAGCAAGTTTTCGTCGTGGCTTTACCGCATCGTTTATAACACGGCTATCACGCACACGAAAACAAGAATATGGATTAGCAATACAACCGTTGAGTTATCTGACGTTCAGGAAATATCGGATTTCGATACCGAAAAGCAAATTGCCGATACCGAACGAACCGAAATGGTGCAAAACGTGTTAAACAAAATGCCCAAGGGCGACGCACTGCTGCTCACACTGTATTATTTGGAAGACAACGCGGTAAAAGACATCGCAAAAATAACCGGACTGAACGAACCGAACGTGAAAGTGAAACTTTTTCGCGCCCGGAAACTGTTTAAAGAACTGCTTATCGGAACAGAGTTTCAACTCGCTTGATTTTTTTAATGCGATTTGGAAATCGCATCACCCACAACAAAAAAATATGAACGAAAAAAACAACATACACACTGATGACGAACGGATTCGCCAACTGATGCAATCGGCAAAAAAACAGGCTCCCGACAACCTGAAATACCGCGTTATGCACCAAATTGAAACCGAAAGCGCACTTACCCGCAAACCCGTTTCGGCAAAGAAACGGGAAGGAAACGTGTTGAAAGATTTTATCGGCATTTTCGGTACAATGTATGCCGTTTTGGCGGCACTCATTGGCAGCGCGTATCTGCTGAAAGGTAAAGATTTTCTGTTATCTTCGGGCTTTATTTGGGTGGTGGTTCTCATTGCTTCCGTTTTCAGCCTTTTTTGGCTGATGACGCGGGTGGATGCGCGGGTGAGAGAAAAAAGAGGAAAAGAACATTAAAAAAGACGCGTTTAATCGCGTCTCTACAAATTTCACTCATTCATCAACTGCTCCCTTGCTTTTACCAGCATTTCCGGCGATTCTGCCGGTGGAAACCTTAGATTCATTTTCTTAAATTCCCCCAAAATAATATCGCCAACGGCAACACGGGCAAAATATTTTTTATCGGCCGGAACCACGTACCACGGCGCGTAATCGGTAGATGTTTTTTCGAGCAATTCTTCGTACGCTTTTTCGTATTTGTCCCAATTACCGCGCGCAATCAGGTCGGCAGAACTGAATTTCCAGTTTTTGTCGGGATTATCGATGCGCGAAAGGAAACGCCTTTTCTGCTCGTCTTTCGATACGTTCAGGAAAATTTTCACGATGTGCATTCCGTTGTCCGTCCAATGCTTTTCCATAGCATTGATGGCGACGTAACGGTTTTCCCAAAATTTATCGTCAATTTTTTCCACCGAATCGTATCCCGGAATGCGTTCGTTGAGAATAAATTCGGGATTCACTTTTGTGGTAAGCACATTTTCGTAGTGCGACCGGTTGAAGATTTCGATCATTCCGCGTTCGGGCAATTCTTTGTAGTGGCGCCACATATAATCGTGCTCCAACTCGGTTTTGGTAGGCGTTTTAAAGCTGTGCACGCGGCATCCCTGCGGATTAATGCCCGACATCACGTGGCGGATAACGCCGTCTTTTCCCGCTGCGTCGCGCGCCTGTAAAATCACGAGCAGTGAGTAGCGGTCGTCGGCATAAAACATTTCCTGATAGGTTTGCAACTCATCGATGTTGTTTTTCACCTCTTCTTTTGCCGATTTTTTGTCGAATCCGGCGCTTGTATCGGTGGGAAAGGTGTGCAAATGCACTTTTTCGCCGCCTTTGAT
>CAKTUP010000197.1 GCA_934621705.1 uncultured Petrimonas sp. | reverse complement strand
GAAAAATTGAAGGATGACGTACCTGCTTGTGTAAAAAAACGGTATAAATAGAGAATAGTGCACAGTGAAACAGCGATTATATATTGACACTTCTGTTTTTGGTGGATATTTTGATGATGAATTTGCCGAATTCACCATCCCGTTATTTGAAAGAATAAATAAAGGTGAATTCACGCTATTATTTTCTACCGTAACCCAAGACGAATTGAAAAACGCTCCTCAAAATGTAATAAATTTGGTAAATAACATCAAGGCTAAATATACGGAATTTTTGGATACAACGACTTCGGCGGTAGATTTAGCCACAAGATATATTGCTGAAAAAGTAGTTGGTCAAACAAGTTTCGCCGACTGTCTTCATATCGCTTTAGCAACAATAAACAAAGCCGATTATTTGTTAAGTTGGAACTTTAAGCACATTGTAAACGTTAAAAGAATAAGAAACTATAATGCCATTAACTTGAAAAATGGCTATCAATTATTAGAAATTCGTTCACCAAGAGATTTCATGGATTATGAAAACAACTGAAACAAAATTTGACGCCGTAAAATATATGCGCGAACAACGGGATGAATTGAGCAACAAATTGTCGAAAATGACAAAAGAAGAAATTGTCGATTATTTCAACGAAAGAAAATCCGAGATAAAGATAAAACCTTGTGCATAAGAATAAAATTAGAGTAAAAAACGGATAAATTCAAAACACAAAGGCAAATAAAACTGTTATAATTAAAAACTACAACAATGAAAAATAGTGCATTTAAAGATTTTTTGGTGATGGCTGCTTTTTCTGCGGTTTCGTACATCGTGATGCGAAACTATCAGAGAAAGAAGAGAAGAGACCGTCAAATGAAAGATTTTGTTCATTTCCAATTGTTCTGATTGCCCACTCACCGATAAATATATTTTGAGTTACAACTGTTTCTGACGCGGGAATTTTTGCTACCTTTGCATATTCTCAATCAAAATAGTTGAAACTGTTTTATGCTTACACTCAAAGTAATTAACGAAAACCGCGAAGAAGTTATTCGCAAACTCGCCAAAAAAAGATACGATGCCGAAGGCATTATTAACCAAATAATCGAATTAGACGAAAAACGTCGTAGTTCCCAAACCCTTTTAGATAGCCAGCTGGCAGAAATAAACGCTTTGTCGAAATCGATTGGCGGTTTGATGAAAGAAGGCAAAAAAGCCGAAGCCGAAACGGCCAAACAGCAAGTTTCGGAATTAAAAGAACTTTCCAGAACCAACGAAACCGGCCTTCGGGAAGCCGAAGCAGCCATTCAGGATTTGTTGGTTACCATTCCCAATTTACCGCACGACTCAGTTCCCGAAGGAAAATCGGCCGAAGATAATTTGATCGAACGTTCCGGCGGAACAATTCCGCAATTGTCGCCCGATGCGGTTCCGCATTGGGATTTGGCTAAGAAATACGACTTAATTGATTTTGAACTCGGTGTGAAAATTACCGGCGCCGGATTTCCTGTTTACAAGGGAAAAGGTAGCCGTTTGCAGCGCGCTCTCATCAATTTCTTTCTCGATAACGCCCGTGATGCCGGATTTGTGGAAGTGCAGCCGCCGTATGTGGTGAATGCCGCATCGGGATTCGGAACCGGACAATTGCCCGATAAAGAAGGCCAGATGTATCACGTGGGATTAGACGATTTGTACCTGATTCCCACCGCCGAAGTGCCTGTAACCAATCTCTACCGCGATGTGATTCTGGAAGAAAAAGAACTTCCGGTAAAAAATACGGCTTACTCCGCTTGTTTTCGCCGCGAAGCCGGTTCCTACGGAAAAGATGTGCGCGGGTTGAACCGCCTACATCAGTTTGATAAAGTGGAAATCGTGTGCATCGAAAAGCCCGAAAATTCGTATCAACGACTTGATGAAATGATGCGTTACGTACAAACCTTGGTGGAAAAATTAGAACTTCCCTGGCGAATTCTCCGCCTTTGCGGTGGCGACATGGGCTTCACCTCGGCGCTCACGTTTGATTTCGAAGTGTATTCCGCTGCGCAGCAGAGATGGCTGGAAGTGAGCTCGGTATCCAATTTCGAGAGTTACCAAGCCAATCGACTGAAGTGTCGTTATCGCGACGAAGACCGCAAAACGCAACTTTGCCACACACTCAACGGAAGTGCGTTGGCTCTGCCGCGTATCGTGGCGGCTTTATTGGAAAACAACCAAACTCCCGAAGGGATAAAAATTCCTAAAGAATTAGTGCCTTATACGGGGTTTGAGATGATTGACTGAATTTTAGAGAGACGATGCGCACATCGTCTCTAATTAAATTTGTGATATCAAGTCAACCATTCCCATTCATTTTTCTATACTCCGAAGGAGTAATAT
>CAKTUP010000196.1 GCA_934621705.1 uncultured Petrimonas sp. | reverse complement strand
GGCTGCAAAGGTACGATTTTCTTCCCGAAAAAACTCATTCAATTACCGATTCTTCTTTACCAGAATAACCATCAGGGTTATAACGTTGAGAATTTCAAGACGTCCCAACAGCATATTTATCGACAAGAGATATTTGGCGGCATCGGGCAGAGGAGCGAAATTGCCGAGCGAGCTGATGGTTTTTCCAAATCCCGGCCCCACGTTTCCGATGGTTGTGATGGATGCGGTAAAAGCCGTAATTCCATCGATATTCATCGCTGCGAGAAGCAACGTAACCACAAAAAAGATAAGAATGTAAAGAATGATAAAAGCCATGGTTTGGAGTTCCAGTTCTTCGGTAACTACGTTTCCGTTCATTTTGGTTACATAAACGCCCTGCGGGTGTTGGATGAGTTTAATCCGTCGTTTCAACGAGACGAAAAACAGGTAAATCCGGTCGAACTTGATGCCGCCGCCCGTGGAGCCTACCATCGCACATTGAATGGTAAAGTAAATGAGCACGATTTTCGAAAAGAGCGGCCAAACATCGGTATCGAGCGTGGCAGAACCAGTGGTTGACGTGAGCGAAACCACCTGAAACGACGCGTGGCGAAACGCTTCACCCCAGGTATATCCGCTTGAATTAATCAAATTAACGGCAATCAACAGTATTCCGATAAGAATAATAAAAGTGTAACTTCTGATTACTTTTGAGGTGAAAATATTGTTTCTGCTTCCCGTAAACGTCAAAAACAGCATCCCGAAATGCAGGCTGCTCAGATACATAAAAACCGTTAGCGTAACTTCAATCCACACGTTGTTGTAATAAGCGATGCTGAGGTTTTTGGTGGAAAAACCGCCGGTGGCAATGGTAGCAAATGAATGGCAAACGGCATCGAAAAACGACATCCCCAATATCCACAAAAGCAGGATAAGAGCTACGGTGAGGCTGATGTAAACGATGCTGATGATGCGCACGATGCGTTTGGCGCGCATACTGAAATTCATCAGCGACAGCCCCGAAACTTCGCTGCGATAGATACTGGTGCGTATTCCTTTGGAATCGGGAAGGATGAGGAGTACAAACAAAATTATGCCTATCCCGCCGATGAAATGGGTGGATGACCGCCAAAACAACATGCCTTTCGTGAGGGCTTCCACGTCTTGTAAAACGGTGGACCCCGTGGTTGTGTAACCCGAAACGCTTTCGAAAAGCGCGTTGGCAAACGTAAACTCGCCGCCCCACATAAAATACGGAACGGCTCCGGCAAAACAGGTCAAAAACCATCCGAAAACACTGATGGCCATTCCTTCGCGGAAATTAATTTCGTCGATTTTCTCCACGAATATTTGCGGAAAAAGACCTAAAATTGTGCAAACCACGGCGCTGTACAGAAGCGGCGTGAGTGAGTTTTCGCGAAGAAACAACGAGATTGCAGCCGAAATATAGAGAAACAGCGCGTTGAATAACAACACGAATCCCAGGTATTTTGCAACGGCTTTTGTTCTCACTTCAATCTTCCTATCAAATTATTAATCTCGTCTTCCAACGCTTTTATTTCATCTTTCAGGTTGATTTTTGCATCAATTCTGCCCTTTTCGGAGTAATACGATTTCACACCGTCGATGAGGCGGTTAATGGGATTGATGAAATATTCCGATATGAAGAAATTGAGCAACAGCGCAAAAACGATGGCGGCTACAATGGAAACAATGCCGGGCATCATCGCTCTTTTTGAGTTTTCTTTCATCGAGGCTGTTTGCTTGTAAATACCGTCCTGATTGAGTTGCATCAACTCGTTGATGGTTTTTTTTGCCGCGAAAAACAATTGCTGGTTTTGCAAGTAAGTTTCGTTTTTTTCTTCCAGTGTGAGTGTAGCGCTCGAATCGGTTGTTTGTTTTACCGACGCATGAAATTTTTCGTATTCTTTTATAACGTTTTCGATATAGTTGTCTTCGTCTTTTTCGGTAATGTTGTTCCGGGCAATTTTCAGGGCATTCTGTATGGAGGAATAGGCATGCTCGATGGTCTGGCTTCCCGTCTCCCGGTTTCCCATCAGATGCATCAGCAAGCCGCTGTCTTCCCTTTCCAGTGCGTCGAGCATATTTTTCGCCTGCTCAATGGATTTATAATTGTTGTCCATAACACTGTTGATGGATAATCCCACCTTGTTGAACTCGATAATCGACATAATTCCGGCAATTACCAGCATCAGCACCAGCAGCATAAAGCTCGAAAATATTTTGGATTTCAGCGACTTAAGCATATCGGCTTTGCTTTGATATAATGATTAAAAAATACCGCAACAAATGTACGTGTTTTATGATTTGTTTGTAAAAAAACGCGGGGATTTTTCAATCCTTTTGTTTTTTTGTGGGAAAAAGTCAGGGAAATTTGATTTTTTCATAGAAATTTATTGTATACGCGAATCCAGAGTTGAAGTGATGGCAAGAAACGACTATAATTACATAACAAATAAGCTAATAAGGTTATATTTGCGCCAAAATTGGATGCTACTAAGG
>CAKTUP010000195.1 GCA_934621705.1 uncultured Petrimonas sp. | reverse complement strand
CGCGTAATTAGTCGTGGCGGTGAAACTTTTCATCGCCACAACTAATAACCACGGAATAACAACTGAATTACCACCGAATTACAATTGAACAATATGAGTAAAACAAAGCTCGCCACCAATCTTTTTTTCCTGCTCGGATTCATCATCTTGGGGTTTATGCTCCACAAAATCGGGTTGGATGTTATCTGGAACAACATCAAGCTTACCAAATGGTGGTTTGCAGCCATTATCGGCATCTGGGCTGTGGTTTATTTCATCAACGCCATTGCGTTTCACACCATTATCCGCGACGGCAGCCCCGAAGCAAAATCCATCGGATTTCTCCGGACTTTCAAGCTAACCATCAGCGGATACGCCATTAATCTCATCACACCTTTCGGATTACTGGGCGGCGAACCTTACAAAATCATCGAATTGCAACCAACGTTGGGCATTCAGAAAGCCACATCCACCGTGCTGCTTTATATGATGATGCATTTTGTGTCGCACTTCATCTTCTGGATGGTTTCCATTCCGCTGCTGTTCCTTATCGTGCCAAACGTGGCCGTTTCCGTCCGAATAATTCTGGCGATAGCCGGCGCAGCGTCGCTTTTGCTGCTTTGGTGGTCGTTCACGGTTTATTCCAAAGGATTTGTGAGCAAAGCCCTTTCCATGGCAGGGAAACTGCCCTTTGCCGGAAAAAAAGTGAAGGCCTACAAGCAAAAACACATGGAGAAAATAGAGCAGATGGATTTTCTCATCGCCGACTTGTACAAAAACCGGAAGAAAGATTTTTTCAAGTCGCTTTCGTTGGAACTTCTGTCGCGGTTTGTGCTTTGCACGGAAATTATTTTTATGATGCACGCCATCGGGCGGTCGGTAACTTTCGCGCAAAGCGTTATCGTGGAATCCATTCAATCCATGGTGGGCAACCTGTTCTTTTTTATGCCGATGCAACTCGGTGCGCGCGAAGGCGGATTTATCCTTGTTTTCGGTATCCTGTCGCTTCCGGCGGCACACGCGGTTTATGTGAGCCTGTGTATCCGCATTCGCGAACTTTTCTGGACTTTATTTGGATTAGGATTGATTAAAGTGGGAAAAACAAAATAATTTTGACAATCCCTTTTTATATTTACTCCGAAATTTAAACAACACGCTATTATGAAAGCAAAACACATTCAGTTTTTAGCTATTTTAGGTTTGATATGCACACTTGCATTTGTCGGCTGCCAAAAAGACGATTTATTGTCTGTTGACACCATCGAAATTCTTTTATCGACAGACGTAGAAGAAGCCACATTTAATATTCGTGCCGAAGGCTCATGGAGCATCACATCGACAGCAAGCTACCCAATAACCGAGCCTACTTTCTATAAAAACTGGTTCGAACTAAGTTCATACGGCGGTGGATCAAGCGGCATTGCCAATTTCTCTGTTACGGTTTCGCTGGTAAACGATGCTATACCCACAGAAGACAAAAGTGGAGCGCTGGTTGTAAAAAATGGCAAAAAGGAGATACTAATTCCCGTGAAGTTTAAGAAATAAAATCTCGCAAGTCTTTGTTCTTTGCTCTTTGTTCTTTGCTCTTTGCTCTTTTATCTATTCCCTCACACATAAATCATTTTCTTCGTCATTCCGCCGTCAATGGTGAAATTTTGTCCGGTGATAAATCCGTTTGCTTCATCGAGCAGGAACATAACCATCTGCGCGATATCGTAAGCGTTTCCCACCCTGCCCGCCGGATGTTGCAAATGATCTTCTTTCGATAATTCCAACTGCCGGGCGTTGGCTTTTTTCTTCACCGCCGAAACATCAATCCATCCCGGACTGATGCTGTTTACCCGAACGTTGGGAGCCAGGCTCATGGCCATGGCGTGCGTGAGCGAATAAATGCCGCCTTTGCTTGCCGAGTAAGATTCGGTATTGGGTTCCGATTGAAACGCGCGCGTGGAGCACATATTCACGATGCTTCCTTTAGACTCGTCCAAGTACGGAGCGCAAAACTTGGAGCACAGAAAAGTTCCCGTCAGGTTGGTTCCGATGGCGCGGTTCCACTCTTCTATGGTGAGTTCATTCATAGGCTTGAACGCTTCATACACGGCGTTGTTTACCAATCCGTAAATCGATTCGAATTTTTTCAGCGATGCCCGCACAGATGATCTTACGCTCACTTCGCTGGAAACGTCGGTAATGAAGAAGGCGCATCTTTTTTTGTCGAAATGCGGCTTTATTTCCTCCATAGCTTCGCTATCGATATCGAAAATCGAAACGCGATAACCCACTTTAATCAATGATTGCGCAATAATCCGTCCGATTCCTTGCGCACCGCCGGTAACAATAACGTGTTTCATAAGCCGTTGAATTTTGTTGAGTAGAAATCAAAAATTACCTTATGTTATTTTGCTTTGTAAAGTTTAAAAAAATAAAACATCAGAGTTGTTTCTAACAAAACAGATAATTTTATCAAGCCGATAAAGAACAGTATTTGCTGTTCCCGCCCGAATGGGCGACATTTTCATAACCGTAGGCGATTTATTCGCCTGCGGTAAAG
>CAKTUP010000194.1 GCA_934621705.1 uncultured Petrimonas sp. | reverse complement strand
CAACCAGAGCATTATCAATATTCAATACTTCATTTCAAAATAGAAAAAAAACAATGAAAAATATAGCAGTCATTTTCGTTTTCTTTATCCTTTCAGGGTGCGGAAACAGCGAGCAGGCAAGTACAGAAACTGCTCCAGCGGATGTGGAGAACATCCTTCAGCTTACGGATGAGCAACTGAAATCATTTACCCTTTCAACTGTAAGCGTACAGGAAAAAAACATTACGCAAACTCTAAAGCTGAACGGTAAAATTGACGTGCCACCACAAAATTTGGTATCAGTAAGCAGTGCATTGGGCGGTTATGTAAAATCAACCAAATTATTGCCCGGAATGCACTTCAAAAAGGGAGAAGTCATTGCTATAATGGAAGACAACCAGTTTATCCAGTTGCAGCAGGATTACCTGATGGCAAAAGCACAACTGCAAAATGCGGAAGCGGAATATCTTCGTCAGAAAGAGTTGAACCAAAGCAAAGCCAGCAGCGACAAAGTATATCAGCAAGCCAAAGCCGATTACCAGACTTTGCAAATCAGCGGGAAAGCATTGGCGGAAAAACTTCGATTAATCCACATCAATCCCGAGCAGGTTTCAGTGAGCAATATTCGCCAGACGGCCAATATTTATGCACCTTTTGACGGATTTGTAGCACAGGTTTTTGTCAATGTGGGTAAATACGTTTCGCCATCTGATGTATTGTTTGAACTGGTAAATCCCAATGATTTACACCTCAACCTGAAAGTATTTGAAAAAGACTGGGATAAAATTAAAACCGGTCAACCGCTGACGGCCTATACAAATACCAACACCGGAAAAAAGTATAGCGGTGAAATCATTCTGATAGGTAAAAGTATCAGTAGTGACAGAGCTGTTGAAATTCACGCCCATTTTAAGGAAGACGATGGTAAACTGATACCCGGAATGTATATGAATGCCGAAATGGAAATTCCCGAAGCCAATACCTGGGCACTTCCCGAAGAAAGCGTGGTGTCGTTTGAAGGTAAACAATATGTGTTTGAAATACTGGATGAAAACAGGTTTGAACTGATAGCGATACAAACAGGCGATGCCGGCAACGGTTGGATAGCTATTACCAATGCCGATGAGCTAACAGGCAAAAACATCGCACATAAAGGAGCTTATACCCTGCTAATGGCATTAAAAAATAAAGCGGAGGAAGAATGAAATTTTGCAATGCCACCAGATTAAATATGTTTATTTTTAAAGATTTAAATTGAATTAGTTATGTCTTATAATATTCCGGACCGTTTAAAAGGTCTTAACGATAGCGAAGTAGCCGCTTCACGAAAGCAATACGGTTATAACCAATCGGGAAAAATCCAAAAAAGCACTTGGTTTCAGATGCTATTTGATATTTTAAAAGAACCGATGTTGCTTTTGCTCATTGCTGTAGCAATCATTTATGTGATTGTGGGTAATTATTCAGAAGCAATCTTTATGCTTGGGGCGATTCTTGCCGTTTCAGGAATTTCTTTTTATCAGGATAATCGCAGTAAAAAAGCATTGGATGCTTTGGAAAAACTAAACGAACCATTAAGTACCGTCATTCGAAATTCAAAAGTAATACAAATTCCAACACACGAAATTGTGGTTGGCGATTTGTGCATCATCGAAGAAGGTAAAATGATTAATGCCGATGGACAAATCGTGCACAGTAACGATTTTTCGGTGAATGAAGCATCACTTACCGGAGAAAGTTTTTCGGTGTTTAAAAGTCTGGAAATAGAAGATAGAAATATCTATAGCGGGACCCTGGTGGTGTCGGGGTTAGCGGTTTTTGAAGTAGAGAAAATCGGAGATGAAACCAAATTGGGAAAAATTGGAGCCTCCATTCAAAATATTCGTGAAGAACGCTCGCCTTTGCAAATTCAGATTACCAAATTCGTCAAATGGATGGCGGTAATTGGTGTTGTGGTATTTTTAATGGTTTGGGCTTACAGCCTTTGGCAGTCCGGCAACCTGATTGAAAGTCTGTTGGTTGGACTGACGTTGGCAATGTCTATTCTACCCGAAGAAATACCCGTAGCATTTACCACTTTTATGGCATTGGGTGCCTGGAAACTTATGCGTGAAGGTATCATCATCAAACGAAGCAGCGTGGTTGAAACGTTGGGGAGCACTACCGTGATTTGCACCGATAAAACCGGAACAATTACCGAAAATTCAATGCAGTTAAAAGCAGTTTTTGATTACAGAACCAATCGACTTTATGAAGAGGAACAGTTTAACGAAAATTCACTTTCTGAATTGATACAATTTGCAATGTGGAGCAGTGAACCTGTACCTTTTGACCCGATGGAAAAAACATTGCACAAAGTATATGAAGAAACACAAAAAGAGGATAAAAGACAAGCGTTTTCAATGATACACGAATATCCGCTGGAGGGAAAGCCACCAATGATGACCCATCTTTTTGAAAATGAAAACAACGAACGGATTATTGCTGCCAAAGGTGCTCCCGAAGCGATTTTGGCTGTTTCTAATTTATCTGAAAACGAAAAAGACAAATTACGTCAGCGTATCAAAGATTTAGGAAAACAAGGCTATCGTTTATTGGGTGTTGCCAAAGCTCATTT
>CAKTUP010000193.1 GCA_934621705.1 uncultured Petrimonas sp. | reverse complement strand
CATCAATTTGTGCCGCAAACGATGGGCGAAATTGCCCGATGCATCTACGAAAGTCTGGCTTTCCGGTATAAACAAATACTCGAAGATTTGAAAAAATTGGCCGATTTCCCAATTGAAACCCTGCATATTATCGGTGGCGGTTCGCAAAACAATATGCTCAACAGCTTCACGGCAAACGCTATCGGGATTCCCGTAATTGCCGGGCCTTCGGAAGCGACGGCAATGGGCAACATTCTGATACAGGCAAAAGCGGCCGGATTGGTTGCCGATAAGGCAGACATGCGAAGAATTGTCAGAAATTCCGTTAATCTCACGAAATTCGAACCACAAGAAACAGAACTATGGAACAATCATTATCATAAATATTTAAAACAATCATGAAAGAAGAACAAATTAAGAAAGAATTTGCGGCGGCAAAAGAACAGTACGCGTCATTGGGAGTTGATGTGGAAAAAGCCATCGAAAAGCTGAACAAGGTTTCCATTTCCATTCATTGCTGGCAGGCCGACGATGTGTCGGGTTTCGAAAATCCCGACGGAGAGCTGACCGGAGGAATACAAACCACCGGAAATTATCCGGGGAAAGCGAGTACGATCGATGAACTAAAAAAAGACATAGAAAAGGTGTTGACTTTAATCCCCGGAAAACACCGATTGAGCCTGCACGCCATATACGGCGATTTTGGCGGAGAATTTGTGGACAGAGACCAAATTGAACCGAAACATTTTCAAACATGGATGGATTGGGCAAAAAAAGCGGGAGCGAAACTGGATTTTAATTCCACGTTTTTTTCGCATCCAAGAAGCGGTAACTATTCGCTTTCGAGTTTTGATCCGGAAATACGTAATTTCTGGAAAGAGCACTTGCGCCGTTGTCGCCACATTGCCGAAGAAATGGGACGTCAGCAGGGCGATGCGTGTATCCACAACATTTGGGTGCACGACGGTGAAAAAGACAAAACCGTTTCGCGCATTCAGCATCGGCAATTGTTGAAAGAATCGCTTGACGAAGTGCTGGCTGAAAAAATAAGCACCGATTACTTGAAAGATTGTGTTGAATGCAAGCTTTTCGGAATCGGGAGCGAGAGCTACGTTGTTGGTTCTCACGAGTTTTATATGGGATATGCCGTTAAAAACAATATGCTGTTAACACTGGATGCCGGACACTTCCACCCGACCGAAGGAATTGCCGATAAAATTTCGTCCATGCTGCTTTTTGTTCCCGAAATTGCGCTGCACGTAAGCCGTCCCGAACGCTGGGACAGCGACCACGTAGTAATTTTGAACGACGCTTTACTGGAATTATCGCAAGAAATTGTTCGTTCCGGGCAGATGGAAAAAGTACATATCGGACTGGATTATTTCGATGCGTCCATTAACCGTATCGGCGCTTACGTTGTAGGAATCCGCTCCACTCAAAAAGCCTTGTTGCAAGCGCTTTTGGAACCCACCGACAAACTGCGTGACTACGAAAAGCAGGACAACAACTTCCAACGGCTGGCTTATCTGGAAGAACTGAAAGCTATGCCCTGGAATGCCGTTTACAACTATTATTGCCTGCAACAAGGCGTTCCGGTAGGAAACGAATATATCAGTGAAATCGAAAGTTACGAATCGGAAGTGACTTCTAAAAGATAAGATACGATGAATACCATTATTGGTCTGATTATTATCGCGATAGGGAGCATGGGGCAATCGAGTTCCTATGTTCCCATCAACAAAGTCAAAGATTGGTCGTGGGAGAATTTCTGGCTTGTGCAGGGAGTTTTCGCGTGGCTTGTTTTTCCTATTCTCGGCGCTTTGCTGGCCAACTCCGCACCGGAACTGATGCGAATTTATGGTGCGAACGCCGGAGCAGCCTGGCAATCGATGGGATACGGCGTTCTGTGGGGAATCGGCGGACTGACGTTTGGGTTGAGTATGCGGTATCTTGGAATTGCGTTGGGGCAATCGGTTGCGTTGGGAACTTGTGCGGCATTCGGCACGCTCATTCCCGCCGTTATTGCCGGGGAAGATCTTTTTTCTCCGAAAGGGCTGGTTTTGCTGTTGGCAGTTGCCGTAACGCTGGTTGGCATTGCGTTGGTGGGATACGCCGGAAGCCTTCGTTCGAAAAACATGTCGGAAGAAGAGCGGCGGAAAGCCATCAAAGACTTTGCGCTGAAAAAAGGATTACTTATTGCCTTATTCGCCGGTGTGATGAGCGCATGTTTCAGTCTTGGTCTGAGTGCCGGCATTCCTGTTAAGGAAGCAGCTATTGCAGCAGGTGCAAAAGAAATTTTCGCCCAAAATCCTGTAACATTGCTGGTAACCATTGGCGGATTTTTCACCAATCTGGTTTATTGTCTTTATATGAATGCGAAAAACAAAACCGGCGGCGAAATCAGAAAAACATCCAAATCCGTCCTTGTTAATAACCTGCTTTTCTGCGCGTTGGCTGGCTTGCTTTGGTATTCTCAGTTTTTTGGCCTGGGAATGGGACAAAGTTTCTTTGAACCGGATAGTGTGATGATGGCCTTCTCGTGGAGCATCCTAATGTCGCTAAACGTAGTTTTCAGTAACGTTTGGGGAATTATTCTGAAAGAATGGAAAGGCTCCGGGAAAAAAGCAGTTGGCTATTTAGCTATCGGAATGGCGGTGTTGATATTTTCTTTGATAATTCCAAATTTATTTTAATTCATTCATTCTCTCATGTTTTTCAGAAGCACAATGC
>CAKTUP010000192.1 GCA_934621705.1 uncultured Petrimonas sp. | reverse complement strand
GGGATTGCGGTATCAGTTCATTATCGAAAAAAAATAAGAAACTTCGCGCGGTATGATACAGCGATTGCTGCCACGTAAAATCGATGGCAAAATGGTGTTTATCAATAAAATAAAATGCTAAAAAATCGAATACGCACACCGTAGCCAACACCATTAGAAACGTTCGAAAACCCAAACGCATCCACTTTTGACTCGACTTAATCACGTACTGTTTTCTGCTCAAAATCAGCAAAATCAGTGCAATTATCCCAAAAGTGGCTTCTTCGTAATCCAATCCTTTCCCAATATGTCCCAAAACGGAGAAAATGCTGAAAACAACACCCAATATCCACGCCGTACGAAATCCGCGAATAAGATATACCGATGTGAAAATCAGAGCAATTCCCAGCGTGAGTGTCATCAGGTTTGAAATATGTAACGCTTCTGCCGGAAGATAAAATAACATATCTTTCCACCGTTCGGCAATGGGTAATGTGGATGCCGAAAGTATATTCACAATGCCCAGCGCAAAGATAAAAACAGCGGGTACGATGCGTACGAGAATTTGCTTCCCGCGCCATACATACGCAGCAACTCCCAGCGCCAACGGAAGCCAGAATTCAAAAACGCGGTAGAGCATCGTAATGCTTAACCCTTCGGCATTCGTGAAACCATACTGACGTAATACTACCACCAGCGAGAACTCCACCGCTCCCAATCCGCGCAAAAATGGCGAAACCGACATAAAAATCACGGAAATAATGTAACCCACTGCCGCCGCTTCGAGCGAATGAACTCCAATGGCCAGCATTCCTACGTAAACGATAAGAATGCAGCAAAACTCAATAAGGGTGGAGTAAAAAATAGTTATGTAAACCCACTTTTTATTGAAATTGCCGGCAAACAGGCTATTGATTCTTTCGGCAAAATCGGGACGTTTTTTATTAATCAATCCGTAGAGAAATCCTTTATTTCGAAACGAAAAGGCACCCCAAAAAGCCACGCCCAAAATTGCAGCTAATACTATCAGCCAAATCCAGGAATTTCCGAAACTCTGCCGATTTATCAACGTATAAAACACCACCGGAATACCCACCAACAGTACCGTAAGCAATCCCACATAACCGTAAACTGCGCTTGCCTGATGCACTTTGGCTGTTTCGAATTGGCGCCTTTTCAAAGAAGCGGGCAAATATGCCAACGAACTTACACCGCCTATCGGTAGAAAAACGCTCAGAAAATTACGTTTCAAAAACAACTCCACCGCATCGGAAAACGAGAGTCGAAGCCCGGTTGACCGAAAACTTGCTATGTACATCGCGCTTTGCAAAACAATGTAAAGCACCGATGCGGTAAAACCGGCCAAAATCCACCATCCGTCGGAATTTTTCAATTGCGGGATAATGACGCTCAGTTCGTGTCGTTCGTTTCTGAAAAACACAAACGCCAGCAAGAGCATCAGTACCGCAAGAATAGCTTGCCAGGAGTTGCGGAGAGAGAATTTGGAAATGGCGGATTTGGGCATAATTTATATGGATTATTTCTTACCTTCGAAAATTGCAGTTTATATTATAGCAAAATATTCTTACTACTTTATTCCACCAAACGCACCAAAACACAAATTTTTATGTAGAATTTCTACTTTGCTGAAACCCACACGTTTCATTAGGTCTAACTGATAGCTCATCGAACGGGGCGAATCTTCTTTTTCCACGTATTCCAAAACTTTTTGGCGATATTCCTTTCCACCTAAATTTTCTAAATAATCACCGTATTGCTCCCAAAAGTAAGCATTCAGCGCATCGGTATCTTGCGCGATTAAATCCGAAATCATCAGGCAACCACCCGGTTTGAGTAATTTGAATAATTTGGCGAACGTGTTTTCCCAATCGTTGTTGTCTCGCAAATGGTGCAAAACGGCGCCGGCGAGAATGATATCGAAATGATTCTCTTTCAATTCCGCATGCCTGATATCACTTTGCAGAATTTCCACTTTTCCGCCGGTTTTTTCAGAAACGCGTGCTAACGCTTTGTCGAGCATCGGCTTACTTAAATCTACCAACGTGCAGTTCAAATCAGAAATTTTGGACAGCATCATCAATGTGTAATTTCCGGCTCCGCATCCCACATCCAACAGATTTTCCGCCGCAGGCGCGATTCTTTTCGCAGATTCCGTGATCAATTCCAACGAAAGTGTGGCGTCAATTGTGGAAAGCTGTCCGGTGTCAAGATTCGAAAATCGCTCTACATCGTTGTCAAACCGTTCGCGGATTTCTTCAATAGTTGATTTGTTCATTTGTTGATTTTTAATTAAAAATTTATTTTTAAGCGATATATTTTGAACTCAGCAAAACTTCCCTTCAGGGAACTTGGGAGGCTTCAAGAGGCTTGCATCTTTTTATAAAACCACTTCTTTGCCAGTTCAGCGGTAGTGATATATCCAGTGATAATCAGCAACATCCAGCCGAAAAACGCAGGCGGAAGCGGTACGAAGTCAAACAAATGCATCATCGGCGAAAACGGAATTATCAACACAAACGCAACGATAAGCGCAGTTGCTAAAGCCAGGTATTTTCCGGGTTTACTTTTGAAAAATGGCATTCTCGTGCGCACCACGAGCACGATAAGCGTGGCGGAAACTACCGATTCCACAAACCAGCCGGTTTGGAAAAGTTGCTCGTTGGCGTGTAGAAAAAAGAGCAAAACGCCAAACGTAAGATAATCGAAAATAGAACTTATCAGACCGAATGTAACCATA
>CAKTUP010000191.1 GCA_934621705.1 uncultured Petrimonas sp. | reverse complement strand
GAACCACGCCGCCGCTTGAAATCGCTATTCCGCAACCCGCCGGCATTATGACAGACATCCCTTTCAGTATGAGAAAAGGATATATTTCGCTTGGCGCGGGAAATTATGCCAATATCGACGGAGCGTTGGGGTATCGGCTTATCGAGAACGAAAAGAGCAATCTTACGTTTAATTTTCTGCACAATTCGTCCAACGGTGACGTAAGTTATGTTCAGAACGTTGATCCCGCCAGCAACAAAGCGTTTTTTATGGACAACTTGGGGCAGTTGCGTTACGGACATCTTCTCGATGCTTTCCGGCTTAATCTCAAGGCAGCCTATTCGCACTCGGCATTTAATTATTACGGAAACACTTTTGGAAACGAACGTACGTTCAACAATGAAAACCAAACGCTTGGCGTTTTTAACTTAGGGTTGGGCGTTGAATCCAATCCATCGGATTTTATGAATTACCGCGGGCATCTCGATTTTAAGAATTTCACGACCAAATACGGTTCAACGTTGTCTGCAGCCGGTTTAAAAGGAAACCAAATTGATGCGATGGTTGGTTTGGATAAGCCTTTTCAGGATGGCGGAAGCAGAGTAGGGGTTGACGGCAAGTTTCTCGGTGTTTTTTACAACGAAGGCATGGACGATTTTATGTTGTTGAACGCCAATCCGTATATCGGTTTCGAAGGATTAAACTGGAAAGCCCGATTGGGAGCCGATTTGATTTTCCAAATGTTGGGCGGAACCAAATTCCGCGTAGCGCCGAATGTTGAACTGGGACTGAAAGTGACCGAACACTCATCGCTTTACGCTAACATTAAAGGTGGAATCGACGATAACACGTACCTGAATATGATGGCTGAATCACGCTATATTTCGCCCATGACACCGGTAAAATCATCTTTCTCGATTGTGGATATCGAAGCCGGAGCAAAAATTGGCGAAGCCAGCGGTTTCCGATTCGATATATTTGGCGGATTTAAGAAAACGGAAGATGAGCATTTTTTGGTGCTATTGCCTATTCAGAGACCGATAGATCCTGGTACCGGATTCGGAAATGCGATTTTCAAAGAGAGTTTACAGCCTATTTACGGCAATCTTTCTCATTCGCATATTGGTGGAATGATTCAAACCAACATTTGGGCGCCGTTGGATATTGCGCTGCGATTAAAAAAGAATTTCTATATGGTAAAAGATATTACGGGCTTCGAAATGACTGTGCCGGAGCCGAAGGCTTACAACAAACCCGGTTTCGAAACCGACATAAGAGCCACTTTTGAAGCCATGAATAACCTGAAATTCACGCTGAACTACTATTTTGCAGGCGACCGTTGGTCATTTAACTCTCTAAACGTCAAAATGGACAATATCAATGATCTAAGCTTCGGTGCGGTTTACGATATCAATGATTCGTTTGCCATCAACGTGAAAGCCAACAACCTGTTGTTCCAGAAATACGATATCTGGTACGGGCATCCCGCGCAAGGTTTCAACGCGATGGGCGGATTTACGTTTAAGTTTTAAGGTTGAAAGAGTCAGGATATAAGATGTTCAGATATTATAAAAGCGTGGAGTAATCCGCGCTTTTATGTTTGTTGTTTTTTGAAATGACATTATTTGTTTGACCATTGTTTTACCTAAAGCAATAAAAAAAAGCTGTAATTTATTTAATTACAGCGTTTTATGAGTTTCGTCAAGTGGTGCCACCAAGAATCGAACTAGGGACACACGGATTTTCAGTCCGTTGCTCTACCAACTGAGCTATGGCACCATCGCTTTTGAATTTGCGACTGCAAAGATAGAAGTATTTTTTACAAATAAAAAATTTTGAAACAAAAAAGTTATGTAGTTTTTATGTGTTATATCTAAAATTTATTACGATTGAAGTTTTCTTTCGTATGCAAAAAGAAAAAGCGAGAGGGTTTTGAAACCATTCTCGTTTTATACAGTTTATAATTTAAGGAATTACAGTCCTTTCTCTGATAAATACCTTTCAGCATCCATAGCTGCCCGACAGCCCATTCCGGCAGCAGTGATAGCCTGGCGGTACTGTGAGTCGGCAACGTCGCCTGCGGCGAAAACGCCTTCAATGTTGGTTTTGGAGGTGGGGTTATCTATTTTAATGTATCCAACTTCGTCCAATTCCAAAAAGTCTTTAAAAATATCGGTGTTTGGAGTGTGGCCGATGGCTAAGAAAAATCCGTCGATGGCGATGTCTACTTTTTCTTCATCGGGTTCGCCCATGCGTTTTACCAAATGGGCGCCTTCAACACCGTTCTCTCCAAACAGACCTATGGTGTTGTGTTCGAAAAGAATTTCAATTTTCGGATTGTTCATCACCCGTTCCTGCATAATTTGCGACGCACGCAGGTGGTCTTTGCGGACGATCATATACACTTTGGCAGCCAATCCCGAAAGGTATGTGGCTTCTTCGCAAGCGGTATCGCCACCGCCCACAACGGCTACGGTTTTTTTGCGGTAGAAAAATCCATCGCACGTAGCACAAGCCGAAACGCCTTGTCCGGCGTATTTTGTTTCGTCGGGCAATCCCAAATATTTGGCAGTTGCGCCGGTGGAAATGATTACCGTATCTGCTTCGATGACTTGTTCGTTATCGATAGTTACTTTCAACGGGCGAACGTTGAAATCCACCGCTGTTGCTCTTCCCGAATACACTTCGGTTCCGTAGCGCTGGGCTTGTTTTTTAAGGTCTTCCATCATTTCCGGGCCGGTGATTCCTTCGGGATATCCGGGGAAGTTTTCAACTTCGGTGGTGGTGGTCA
>CAKTUP010000190.1 GCA_934621705.1 uncultured Petrimonas sp. | reverse complement strand
GTTTAGTTTCGATGTGGAAGACCGCGTTACCGAACTGCTGAAAAAACATGCCGGCGATTCGCTTTTCGGCACAAGCAATGTTTATCTGGCGTACAAGCACAACCTGAATGTATCGGGAACGCATCCGCACGAATGGGTGCAGTTTCACGGATCGATTTACGGCTATAAAATGGCCAATTACATGTCGATGGAAAACTGGATCAACGTTTACGACGGCGATCTGGGAACAGTGCTAACCGATACCTATACTACTGATGTTTTCCTTCGCAACTTCAGCAAGAAACATGCGGCTCTTTTCACCAGTCTACGGCACGATAGTGGTGATGCACTCGTTTTTACCGATAAAGCAATCCGCCGTTACGAAGAACTGCGCATAAATCCCAAACTGAAATACATCGTTTTCTCCGACAGCCTGAACGTGGAAAAAGCCATTGATATAAAAAACTATTGCGGAAACCGCATAGGCGCCACTTTTGGAATAGGAACAAACCTGACAAACGATGTGGGAAACAGCATCAAGGGAATGAATATCGTGATGAAACTTTTCCGATGCAAAATGACTGCCAAAGAGCAGTGGCACGAGTGCGTGAAACTATCGGACGTTCAAGGGAAAAATACCGGAAGCCTGCGAGAGATTCGCTTGGCAGAAGAAACGCTGGATTTGCGATAAGGCGACCGGGCGGCAAGAGACTTGGAGGCAAGGCGATTGGGAGACGATGGCTTTGCCTTCGTTGTTTATTGTTATAAATCTTTCAAACTTTACCAAAGGCCTTGTTGACAAAAACAACTAATACTCAAAACTATACTTATACTCCGTGGCATTTCCCACACCATCAGTAGCTGTAAAAACAAGTTCCTGGGTTTTGCCTTTTTCCAGTTTCGAGTCGTCAAAAACATACGTGTAAACGGTAGATTTCATATCGTGTGAAAACAAGGCAAATTTCCCATCAATGGTTGCTTTGAAATCCGATATTCCGCTCTTATTGTCCGTCAGTCGAATTCTGATGCGGCGGTTTTTAACCCAATTTGCCGGCTCAATAGGTGTTATGGTTGGCGGAACAGTATCGATATCGATAGCATACCTTCTTCCCAGTTCCCGAATGGATGTTTCCAGTCCGCCGTTTTTGTACGTTCCGCCAATCCAGCTGTCGCTACCGCCTTCCGATACTTCCACAATGCCGTATTGCCGCCTGTTTTGCAGCGTATCGGCGCTCAGTTTTATCCACATGGCGGCGTTGTTGTGAAGCGGAATCGGCGTTTCGTTCACTTGATGCATATCGGAATAATAAACCGTTGAACGAATTTTCCGATGCGTGTAGCAAAAATTGTCGTAAAGATTTCCCGACGGAATATCCAGCATAAAATCCAAATCCACAAACGAATTGTGCATTCCCCACGGCATGAAATTATCGCATTTTCCCGCTTGCGCGACGGGTTGTTGCTGTCCGCGTACCACGAAAGAGTAGGTGAGTGTATTGCCGTTGTGGTCTTCCAGTTCGTAACGCATACGGTAATTTCGTTCTTCGTTAATGTCAATATATCCGGCGTTGGTGGTATTGTATAGTTTAAGTGTATTGCCCGGCTCTACGAACGATTTCATAAAAAACGAACGTCTGCGCCGCCAGTCTTCAAAATCGATAAACGAGTTAAGCATCCGCGTTTTGCTGAAAGGAAATCTTTCGATTGAGCTGCTGAAAACCTGCTTTTCATCCACGAACAGCCGGACGTGTTTTACTCCGTAAATATTTGTTTGTCCGTTCATCCGGTCGTATGCTTTCACGGCAATACCGATCCTTCCCCAGGCATTTATCGGCTGACTCAATGCCAAGGGAACTCCTGATTTGTTTTTCGATACGTTCAATCGCAACGGATTACTGCTACCGTTAACCATGCCTTTCCCTTCCACGGGATAAAATGCCACGCCGCGAATATCGGGCCGTTGCGTATCGCTAACGTTACGTCCCAGAAATTGAAGCGGGTCGAGAGGATCTTGTGATTTGGTATCGCGTATTTCGAAATGCAAATGCGGACCTCCGGAACTCCCCGTGTTTCCGCTCAACGCAATCTGTTCGCCCTTTTTTACCGGTAGTATCCCTTGGCCCGGATATAGCGTAACGCTATAGCTTTCCCGTTCATATTGTTGCTCCTTCACATAATCGGCAATGGATTTTGAAAAGCTGTTCAGGTGGCCGTAAACACTGGTGTGGCCTGTTTCGGGATGATCAATATAAAGTGCCAGTCCGTAACCACCGGGCGAAACATTGATACGCGAAACGTATCCATCGGCAATGGCGATAATCGGTTTATTAATCACTTGTTGTGTTTTATAATCTATGCCCGAATGGAAATGATTGTTGCGCAACTCACCAAAGTTACCACTCAATGCCGAAGGTATATTAACAGGGTTTGTGTACTGCTGTGAATAGGCTGTTGTAGAGAAAACAGTGAAAAGTAATATAAATAAATTGTAATATTTCACGTGTTTATTTTTTATTTTTTAAATTACGGTCACATGCCTGCCTGTCGTCAGACAGGGAACTCGCTATAATCATGCACTTGTGTGTAACTGATTTACATGCTCGTTTCATCTTCTTTAAACTGGCTCAGATTGAATAAGATTAAGTAAGATTGAACAAGATTGGTAAGAAAGCAATACAAATTTAATTCAATACCTCCTATCAATCTCCCTTCAATCTGAAATCAATCTTTCTCAATCTCATTTTGTTCGCAAATATACTTCCTTTTTTACTGCTGTTGCGTTAATAATTAAGAATTATTTAGAAATAACTCATATTGTAGTTCTTTGACATTTTGATTGAATTG
>CAKTUP010000189.1 GCA_934621705.1 uncultured Petrimonas sp. | reverse complement strand
ACCGAGTTGGCGTTGCAGCCCGGCGCGGTTCGCCAGGCAATGTTGTGTGTGTCGCAATATTCGGTATCGATATGGTCGTAACCGATGGTGGCGGAGCAAATGAGTTTCACGTTTGTTCCCGATAGAATTTCTTCGCCAAAATGCGTTACCGTTCGAACGATAAGCGCATCTTTGTCTTTAATCGTTTCTCGCGAAAACTGGTTTCCGGACAAGTATTCCACGTCGCCGAACTGTTCGGCTACGCCGCGAAGATAGGGTATATGTGCGTCTGCAAGGATTTTCATATTTGTGTTGCGAGTTTTGTAACCTCTCCCCCGACCCCTCTCCACAACACTTCGCTATGGCTTCGTTGGAGAGGGGAGAGTGGGGTCGCTGAATATTTCTCAAATGATGAAATTTTGGCACGCCCCTCTCTTGAGGAGAGGGGTTGGGGGAGAGGTCGTAAATTGAATTAGTATTTCCTTTTCGGATTATTTTGCCACATCAGCAACGCCCGGGCGATAGCCATTTCAGCAATAGGAGCCATAACGGCATATCCTTCCACCGTGGGATGCACGCCGTCTTCGGAAAGATTTTGCGGTAATCCGTTCCGCTCATCGGCCATAGCCGAGAAATAATCGCAATAAACGGCGCCGTGCGTTTCGGCGTATTTTTTAATTCTGCGGTTCAGCTCCACGATCTTTTCGGCAGGCTCCAATCCGGGGCGCCATTTGTAGTCGTATGCCGGAAGAATCGAGCACAGCACCACCTGAATTCCGTTGGCTTGCGCCAGTTCGGTCATGGAGTGGATATTGTCTTCGATCATTTCCAATGTAGATGGGCCGGTATTGCCTGCAATATCGTTGGTGCCGGCAAGAATTACCACCACTTTCGGGTAAAGATTTATCACGTCCTGACGGAATCGGAGAAGCATCTGCGGAGTGGTTTGTCCACCGATACCGCGGTTAATGTACGGACGATTTTCGAAAAACGACGGTACTTTATCAATCCACCCTTGCGTGATGGAATTTCCCATAAAAACCACCCGATCGTCGCACGTGAGCGGCATTCCCACTTTGACGTTATCTTCTTTGAAACGATTTAAATTTGCCCAATCCTGCGCTTCGGCAAACGATATGAAATTCATTGCTATAATGACTGTGAATAGTGTAAATAGTGTTCTCATATTTGATATTAATTGACTTTTCCTTTAAGCGATATTTTGTTTTGATAGAAGTTAAAGTTGGTGGAATGTTCAATCGATACAGTAGATTCTTGAAAAGTGAAAACAAACTTTTCGTCGTTGGGGCTTTCGATATAGCGAAGAGCTAATTCCAGCGTTTTGTCGTCTTTCCAAGTGTAATTACCTGCCACTTTGAAAGGTGCTAATCCGGTTAAACTTGCTTTGGCCCTGGCTGTAAGGCTGGGACCGTGACGTATTGTTTCTCTTTCCATCCATGTAGTTGGGCTGAACATGAAATCGTAAGCTGTTGTATCTTCTTTTATTGTCATTTTACAAATATTATCTTTAAAGCTTAACGACAATTCTGAAATGTTTTCTTGATTTTCTTCTATTGAGATGGTTTTTCCTGTAATGTTTTGCTGAACAGGAGACGTAGTCTTTGTAGTGTAAGTTGGCAAAGTTAAACTTGTTAAACGAGATTTTAGCTTGTTTGCAGCTTCATCGTTTTTAGGCAAAGCTGTTTCGCTGAAAGCAGTATAAAGATATTTCCACACCAGATTTAACTGCTTTTGCATATCGATAGCGTTAGCGGTCATGATTATGACAGCATCTTTCTCAGGAAGAACAAGGATGTATTGTCCGAAAGCTCCGTCACCACGAAATGCATTGTGTGTTGTTTGCCAAAATTGATATCCATATCCCTGCGCCCAATCATTAGTGGGATTTTCTTCACCCAATACGGTTTTTATTTGTTCCGAGGTAGCGGCTTTTACCCATTCTTCTGTTAAAATTTGGCTGTCTCCCCATTTACCTTTTTGCAAATATAAAAGTCCCAACTTCGCCATATCTTCTGTTTTTATACGAAGGCCCCAGCCACCCACGTTTATTCCCTGCGGATTCACTTCCCAATCAGCTTCTTTTATTTCAAGTGGTTCGAACAATCGGGGAGTGAGGAAGTCGATTAATTTCTCGCCTGTAACTTTTTGTAGAATTGCAGATAACATAAATGTTGCTGCAGAATTGTATAGAAACACAGTCCCCGGTTCGTTCACAATTGGTGCAGCCAGAAAAGTTTTAATCCAGTCATCGGTTATTGTTACCTGAGGCTCGGTTTCGTGTCCTGCAGACATTTTCAACAGATCGTCAATATCCATTTGTGCGAGATAAGGAGACACTGTGTCGGGTAACGATTCGGGAAAAAATGAGACTACTTTATTGGTTAGTTTTAATTTACCTTCGGCTTCAGCCAATCCGATTGCCGTTGAGGTAAAACTTTTAGACGCTGAGTACATTGTGTGCTTCAGGTTGTGTCGATAAGGTGACCACCAGCCTTCGGCCAATACTTTTCCGTGTCGAACTATCATAAAACTGTGGAGCTCTATGCTGCTGTCTCTTACAGCATCAGCTGCATCAATAAATTTCAAGATGGCTTCGGAGGACAAGCCTTCGGCTTCGGGAGTACTGCGAGGTAAAGAAAATTCATCTCTAAGTTGTGGATTTTGAGTTGGGTTGATGCAGCCGCTTATAATAAGCGACAGAAAAAGCACAGAAGTGATAAATAAATTTCTCATTGTTTTTACTGATATGGAGGATTGATTTGTCAAAATTACGAATAATTTGATAAATTTATTCTGAAAATCTCTTCAAATGTGCAACAACATCCTCGTT
>CAKTUP010000188.1 GCA_934621705.1 uncultured Petrimonas sp. | reverse complement strand
AAACAAAACTTAAAACCATTATAAATTAAAACATTTACTGTTATGAGTGAAAAGACGAGATACTCGGATGAGGAATTAGATGAATTTCGAGGCATTATTAATGAAAAACTGGAAGTTGCCCAGCAAGAGTACGAAAACTATCGTGCTGCGGTAACCAATGCCGATGGTAACGACACAATGGATACATCGCCAACTTACAAGGTGCTGGAAGAAGGTGCGTCAACGCTGTCGAAAGAAGAAGCCGGACGGCTGGCTCAACGCCAGATGAAGTTCATTCAAAACCTGCAAGCAGCATTAATACGTATTGAAAACAAAACCTACGGTGTTTGCCGCGAAACCGGCAAGCTTATCCCGAAAGAACGCCTTCGCGCAGTTCCGCACGCGACATTGAGCATCGAAGCAAAGCAGGGAAAAAGAAAATAACCGTCAGCGAATGATTTCAACAACAACACAAACGATATTGGGACAGGGAATCCATATTTCTGTTCCCGAACGCGTTGTGTGCAAATGGCTACCCGAATGAACAGTACCACAAAAAAAGGACTTATTGCCGTTTTGGTTATCGTCTTGGTTCTTCTCGTCGACCAGGTAAGTAAAATATGGGTAAAAACCAACATGGCTCTCTACGATATGATTCACATAACCGACTGGTTTAAAATCTATTTCGTGGAAAATAACGGCATGGCATTCGGTATAGAAGCCATCGGGAAACTGTTCCTTTCCATTTTCAGGATAATAGCCGTGGGAGCTATTATTGTTTACCTTTTCCGGATTGTAAAAGAGAATTACAAGATCGGATTCATTGCCTGCATCGCATTGGTGTTGGCGGGCGCATCCGGAAATATTATCGACAGCGTTTTCTACGGTGCTTTCTTTCAGGCAAGTTATCCCGGGCACGTGGCATCGGCAGTGCCTTTCGGCGAAGGATACGCTTCGCTTCTACACGGCAAGGTGGTGGATATGTTTTATTTCCCGCTCATCGAAGGCACTTATCCCGATTGGTTTCCGGTAATGGGTGGAAAAGAATTTCTGTTTTTCCGCTTCATTTTCAACGTGGCCGATTCGGCCATCTCCATAGGAGTGGTTTTATTGTTGATTTTTTACCGGAAAACGCTTTCGTACTCGCTTTTGTCGAAAAAAGAAAGGGAAAAGTTAGACCGTGAAAGGCAGGAACATTTAGAAAAAGAAGCTGTACGTGAATCGTAAAACAACTGTATATCTGTTGAGTTTCGCAGTTCTCGGCATTTTGTTCTCTTTTTGCAACAGGCCGAAAGAAGTGATGAGCCGGAAAAACATGGAAAAACTGATGTACGATGTTTATATTGCCGAAGCGATGATGGAAAACGATTATCAAAGTTTCGACACGCCCGAAAAAAAAGAAGCCCTTATAAACGAAGTTTTCAAAAAACACAAAACCACACAAGCACAGTGGGATACATCGCTTTCGTGGTACTCCGATAAAATTGAGATATACCTGAAAATGAACGATTCGGTAAAAGCGCGGCTTCAGCGCCGTCAGAAAGCCACCGAACAGATAATGAACCGTCAAATTCAGCAGGAACAATCGCTTACTGCCCGAATTTATTCGGCATCGCACATCCCCGATAACTATTCGTTTGATGAAGTAAACCCCAGAAACGGCTTCCGTTTTCGGTTAGACACAACGGAAATTGCCGGCAAGATCAACGATCCCGATTTCGATTTCGGTTTCACCGTTATCGGTATTCCCGCAAACTCAACTCCCAATCTGCGCACCATGCTCATGCTCGAATACAAAGACACCATCATTTATCGTTCGCAGGAAATCACAGAAAACAGAAATTATACGTTGGGCGGACAAAAATATATTCCCGACGATACAATCCGGAAAATTACCGGCTTTGTAAGATTGCAAGACACCACCGGTTTATACAGACACATCCGGTTAAACAATATTTTTCTGGGTAATCCCAACGACACCATTAAGCGTCCGGCAGAATTGAGCCCACTTACACGCGAACGAATGCTTGTTGATGAACCCATGCAATCGCAGTAATTAGGAATTCTTATATTGTTAAATATCAATTTTATTACTACATTTGCATCCGAAAATTACAGCACAGAATCCAAAAAATTAATTAACCAATATATAAACTTATCTAAAAAATGGACAAAAAAAGAGTTTACACCTTTGGCAACGGACTGGCCGAAGGCCGCGCGGATATGAAAAATCTGCTGGGTGGAAAAGGCGCTAACCTTGCCGAAATGAACCTGATTGGTGTTCCCGTTCCTCCGGGATTTACCATCACCACCGAAGTGTGCACCGAATACAATCAGCTTGGCAAAGACTACGTGGTGGATATGCTAAGGCCCGAAGTGGAAAAAGCGATTGAAAATATCGAAACCCTGATGGGTGGAAAGTTCGGCGACAAAGAAAATCCCTGCTTGGTTTCCGTACGCTCCGGCGCCCGCGTTTCCATGCCCGGAATGATGGACACGGTTCTGAACCTGGGTTTGAATGACGATGCCGTTGAAGGAATTGCCAAAAAATCGGGTAACGAACGCTTCGCGTGGGACTCCTACCGTCGTTTCGTGCAAATGTACGGCGACGTGGTGTTGGGAATGAAACCGCAAAGCAAAGACGATATCGATCCGTTCGAAGAAATAATGGACGAAATGAAAGAATCCAAAGGCGTTGAACTCGATAACGATCTTTCGGTTGACGATTTGAAAGAATTGGTAAAACGTTTTAAAGCTGCCGTGAAAAAACAAACCGGAAGCGATTTTCCCGAAAGTGCTTGGGAACAACTTTGGGGCGCCGTTTGTGCCGTTTTCGACAGCTGGATGAACGAGCGCGCTATTCTTTACCGCAAAATGAACAATTTCTCCGACGATTGGGGAACTGCCGTTAACGTTCAGGCCATGGTTTACGGAAACATGGG
>CAKTUP010000187.1 GCA_934621705.1 uncultured Petrimonas sp. | reverse complement strand
GCGGAACGGATAATATGAAACAGGAAATAGAAGCCAATTACAGACAGATAAAATCAGATATTTTGCACATTGTCGAAAGCGAGATTGAAAGGATTAAAAATGACCCCAATTTACAGCATTTGGTACAACAAGAATAAATATCAAATTATGAGGCTAATAATTTCAAAAAAATAGTTCTTAATTTTTATTTTGAACAAATTCAAATAACACACTTATGTAAAACAAGTTACAATTTTAATTAACTTTGTTTCTGTGAAAAAAGCACTCGCCATATTGTTTTTGATTGCCTATATGTTTTCAACAACTGAAATGTACCAGTTGCTGAAACTCCCCGTTTTGGTAGAGCACTTTTTTGAACATAAAGCCAAAAATTCTGAGATGTCGGTTTGGAATTTTCTGACGCTTCATTACGATGGCAACCATCTGGAAAATCATCCACACGATGACGATTATGAACAAGATCAGAAGTTGCCCTTTATGTCTTACACCAATGTGCCAAGCTATTGTTTTGTAAATACACCGCCTTTCCGGTTTGAAATAAAAAACAAACTTTATCTAAGCCTGAATCAGAAAATGCCGGTATTTGACGAAAATTATACAGATAACGATTTTCTTTCTTCTATCTGGCAGCCTCCCAAATTCTGTTAATTTTTTTGGATTGATTGAATTGAATTTGCTTATGCACTGGCATCAGCTATTTCCTTATATGGGAAACAAAGATGCTTTGCAGAGGAATACGTTCCATTCAAACCGCTATGCTTTTCAGAATGCACAGTAAAAATGTGCTGTACCTGTAATTCATCTATTCCAATTGAATATTAACAGAATACAATAAATTATGTTACATAAAATCATTGAGTTTTCCATACGGAATAAACTCATTATCGGGCTGTTTACCATAGCCCTGGTCGGCTTTGGAATTTACGAAGCCACCAAACTTCCCATTGATGCTCAACCCGATATTACCAACAATCAGGTGCAGGTTATTACAGTAGCACCTTCGCTGGGAGCGACTGACATTGAGCGCTTGGTTACTTTTCCCATTGAGCAGGCAAACAGCAATATCAACGGCCTTACCGAAATCAGGAGTTTTTCACGTTTTGGTTTATCATTAGTTACTATTGTTTTTGATGACAATACCGATGTTTATTGGGCAAGGCAGCAAGTGGCAGAACGCCTGCAAAATGTCAGGGGCGAAATTCCCGAAGACGTGGGAACACCGGAGCTTGGCCCTATTTCTACCGGACTGGGTGAAATCTATCAATATGTGTTACGCCCCGAAAAAGGCTACGAAAATAAGTACGATGCCACTGAATTACGAACCATCCAGGACTGGATTGTCCGGCGACAGTTACTGGGTGTAAAAGGTGTTGCGGAAGTCAGTAGTTTCGGAGGAAAGCTGAAACAGTATGAGGTAGCCGTTAATTCCAACAAGCTGCAATCGATGAGCCTCACGATTAGCGATGTGTTCACTGCACTGGAAAACAACAACCAGAATACCGGTGGTGCATATATCGAAAAGGGACCAACGGTACTATACATCCGAAGTGAGGGGTTAATAGGCAATAAAGAAGATATCGAAAATATTTCGGTTACTTCTACTTCAGACGATATTCCTGTATTGCTGAAAGATGTCGCCGAAGTGAAAACCGGACACGCTACCCGTTATGGGGCAATGACCTACAATGATGAAGGCGAAGTATCAGGAGCCGTAGTGATGATGCTGAAAGGAGCCAACAGCAATGAAGTTATCAAAAATGTGAAAGAACGGATTGAAACGATACAGAAAACTTTGCCTGAAGGTGTTGTTCTGGAACCGTTTTTAGACCGTACCAAAATGGTTAATAATGCCATTGGAACCATTGAGAAAAATCTTGCCGAAGGTGCTTTGATAGTGGTATTCGTGCTGGTGTTGTTTCTCGGAAATTTCAGGGCAGGTTTATTGGTGGCTTCCGTTATTCCACTGTCAATGCTTTTCGCTATCATTATGATGAATGTGTTTGGTGTAAGCGGTAATCTGATGAGCCTCGGTGCATTGGATTTCGGGCTGATTGTGGACGGAGCCGTCATTATTGTTGAAGCAGTCCTGCACAGTCTGCATCATAACAAAAAGTTCAGTGCAATTACCAATGTTTCGCAACAAGAAATGGATAGCGAGGTAGGCTCATCCGCTTCAAAAATGGTCAACAGTGCCGTATTCGGGCAAATCATCATTCTCATTGTTTACCTGCCCATTTTCACGCTGGAAGGTATCGAGGGAAAAATGTTCAAGCCAATGGCACAAACCGTTGCTTTCGCACTAATTGGGGCATTCATTCTCTCACTTACCTATATACCGATGATGAGTTCGTTGGTTTTGAGCAAGAAAACAAAGCATAAGCCCAACTTTTCCGTTAAAATGATGCAGCGTTTGGAAAAGCTACACCACTTTTCGCTCGAAAGAGTTTTAAAATTCCCCAGAACGGTGATTGCCACTGTCGTTGCGTTGTTTATGATTGCTGTATTTATTTTGTCCCGAATGGGAGGTGAGTTTATTCCGGCATTGGAAGAAGGCGATTTTGCGGTAGATACAAGGGTTTTAACAGGAAGCAACCTGCAGACCACCATCAATTATACCCAAAAGGCTGCTCATATCTTGAAATCGCAATACCCTGAAGTGGAAAAAGTAGTGACCAAGATAGGCAGCGGCGAAGTACCCACTGACCCGATGCCGATGGAAGCCAGCGATATGATGGTTATCCTGAAAGATAAAAAGGAATGGACATCTGCCAAAACCTTTAATGAGCTTGCAGAAAAAATGAGCAAATCCCTGGAAGCGGTTCCGGGAATTACCACCGGCTTTCAATACCCGGTTCAGATGCGTTTCAACGAGCTGATGACTGGAGCAAGGCAGGATGTGGTCTGCAAGATTTTTGGAGAAGATTTGGACAGCCTGTCCCATTACGCCAGCCGTTTCGGTGACATCATCAAGAC
>CAKTUP010000186.1 GCA_934621705.1 uncultured Petrimonas sp. | reverse complement strand
CGATGAATTTTTCACACTCAACATACACAATTCCTTTCACAATGACTATGACCCCTTGGGGGGTTATATAATTTTTCACATCCGCACGGCAACGCTGTTTGCCACTTGCAAATCAACCGGTTTGCGACTTACAATCCACACTATTTTATTCCATTAAAAACCGTTTTTGAACGGTAAAAAATATTCATACACGATGAAAGTTATGAAATTCGGCGGGACATCCGCAGGGACTCCCGAAAGTATGCTTTTAGTCAAAAAAATTGTAGAATCGGAAAAAGAGCCGGTAATTGTTGTCGTTTCGGCATTAGGCGGCATTACCGACCGGCTGTTGCTGGCGGCCGATTTCGCGTTAAATTCGAATTCGGGCTACAAATCGATACTCGAAGAAATAATCCTCCGTCACGAAGAAATGATCGCGAAAATGGTGGTTTCCGCTGATGACAAAGCAGAGCTGAAACAGAAAATCGATCCGATGTTCGAAGATCTGCGCAATATTTTGCGCGGAGTCTATCTGATTGGCGACCTGTCACAGAAAACATCCGACAAGATCGTTAGTTACGGCGAGCGGTTTTCTTCGTTGATTGTGAGTAAGATAATCGACGATGCCCGGATTTTCGATTCCACCCAATTCATCAAAACCACCAAACAATTCAGCCACCACATTCCCGATATCGCTTATTCCAACGAACTTATAAAACAGGCATTTTTAAATGAGCCGCTCCCCAAGGTTTCCGTCGTGCCGGGATTTATCTCTTCGAGCAAGGAAGGCGACGATATCACCAACCTCGGCCGTGGCGGATCGGATTACACGGCGGCCATTATTGCCGCGGCACTCAACGCAACCGTTTTGGAAATCTGGACGGATGTGGATGGATTTATGACAGCCGATCCCAAAATTATCAACTCGGCGTATGTAATTGAAGAACTTTCGTTTACGGAAGCCATAGAACTCTCCAACTTTGGGGCGAAAGTGATTTATCCGCCCACCATTTTTCCCGTTTACCACAAAAGTATTCCCATCCGCGTAAAAAACACCTTCAAACCCGATGCCGAGGGAACGCTTATCCGCGACATCAAACCCACTCCAAACGGAAAAATCATCAAAGGTATATCGTCCATCAACGACACCGCTCTCATCACCATACAAGGGCTTGGCATGGTGGGTGTTATCGGCGTAAACAAACGCATTTTCACGGCGTTGGCCGACAACGGCATCAGCGTGTTTATCGTTTCGCAGGCATCGTCGGAAAACAGCACGTCCATTGGCGTCCGCACCCAGGATGCGCCGCTCTCCCAAAAAGTATTGAGCCACGAGTTCGCCAAAGAGATTGAGATGGGAAGCATCAACGAGATAATAGTGGAATACGATTTGGCCACTGTTGCCGTGGTGGGGCAAAACATGAAGCACGTGCCGGGCGTTGCGGGCAAGTTCTTCGGCACGCTCGGACGGGGCGGTATCAGCATTGTGGCGTTGGCTCAAGGCGCGTCGGAAACCAATATTTCGTGCGTGATCTCGAAAAGCAACCTCAAAAAAGCGCTCAACATTATTCACGATTCGTTTTTCCTCTCCCCTTTCCAGGAACTGAATCTCTTCGTTATCGGAACCGGAACCGTGGGCAGCAAATTGCTGGCGCAGATTAAACAGCAAAAGCACATTCTCGAAGAGCAAAACAAGCTGAAAATAAATATCGTAGGCATTGCTAACGGACGAAAAGCCTTGTTTTCCCGCGACGGAATTTCACTCGAAAATTACTTTGAGAACCTGATGACGAACGGAGTGAAAAGTTCTCCCGAACTTATTCGCGACGAGATTCTCAAAATGAATATTTTCAACTCCGTTTTTGTGGATTGCACGGCAAGCACAACGGTTTCGGAACTATACGGCGATTTGATTTCGCGAAACATTTCCGTGGTAACAGCCAATAAAATTGCCGCTTCGTCCAATTATAACAACTATCATAATTTAAAAGAAACGGCACGCAAAACAGGAACCAAATTTCTTTTTGAAACCAATGTTGGTGCAGGATTACCGATTATCAACACAATGAATTCGCTCACCAATTCGGGTGATAAAATCGTGAAACTTCAGGCCGTTTTGTCGGGAACATTAAATTTCATTTTCAACACGCTGAGCGAAGATATTCCTTTCAGCAAAGCGATAAAAATGGCGGTAGAAGCACAATTTGCCGAGCCCGACCCGCGCATCGACTTGAGCGGCCTCGACGTTACCCGAAAACTGGTAATTCTTTCCCGTGAAGCGGGCGCTAAGATTGATCAGGAAAACGTACAGAAGAACCTGTTTATCCCCCAAAAATATTTCGACGGCTCGCTCGATGAATTCTGGTCAACTATCCACGATATGGACGAAACTTTCGAAACCCGCCGCAAGCAGTTGGAAAAAGAAGGAAAAAAACTCCGTTTCATCGCCACGTACGACAACGGTGCATGCGAAGTCGGGCTGCACGAAGTGGAAAAAGGCCATCCGTTTTACGACCTCGAAGGCAGCAACAACATCATCATGATCACCACCGAGCGCTACAACGAGTACCCGATGGTAATTAAAGGCTACGGTGCAGGAGCCAGTGTTACCGCCGCCGGCGTTTTTTCCGATATAATTTCCATTGCGAACATCCGCTGAATACGCGTTGCGGGTTACGGGTTACGAGTTGTGGGTTAATGCCTGTAATTAATTTGAAGTAAAGGAATAAACAGGAAGAATTGTCCTTCAAGAACATCGAAGACCGCTCCCTCCCTTGTGGGGAGGGCTGGGGAGAGGTTTTTTTACAACCTCACAACAAAACTAAAAAAAATAATAAGAATGTCTAACAAGTTCAACGCCGCACCCCGAAACTCGAAACTCGAAACTCAAAACTCAAAGTTCATCATCATCCTCGGCGACGGTATGGCCGACGAACCCATCGTCCGTCTCAGCAACAAAACGCCATTGCAAGCAGCCCGAACGCCCTACATGGATTTGCTCGCGCAAAAAGGCCGCAGCGGCATGCTCGACACCATTCCCCCGGGAATGCATCCCGGCAG
>CAKTUP010000185.1 GCA_934621705.1 uncultured Petrimonas sp. | reverse complement strand
TAGCAACAAAATCCACTGAAAGTTTTTCATATTATGGAGTAAACGCTGAACTTTAAACTTTATACTTTAAACCTTAAACGTTGAATTTTTAATTATTCATTTCCCGAAGCCTTATTTTCGTAAGCATTTGCTTGGTATTGAGCGGAAAATCGCCATCCATCATCCACGAATAGTAGCTGGGTTCGTTGCGCAAAATCTGCGCCACCGGTTTGCCTTTGTGCTTGCCGAAGTTGAATACTTCAACGCTGTTCTCGTCCAGAACAATTCGCCCGGCAAAATCCACGTTGTTGTTGAAACTGGAGTATTCTTTCGACAGGAATGCGATGTCGTTTTCCAAGTCGGGATACCGTTCCAGTTGCGATTTCAATACTTCGTATGTGGCAACGGTGTCGGCTTCGGCCGAGTGAGCATTTTCCAACTCCTTATCGCAATAGAATTTATAAGCGGCTTCCAACGTGCGCGGTTCTTTTTTGTGGAAAATGATCTGCACATCCACGAATTTTCGTTTGCTCATATCGAAATCCACTCCCGCCCGAAGAAATTCTTCCGAGAGCATCGGCACATCAAACCGACTGGAATTAAATCCGGCCAAATCGCAACCTTCCAGCATATCTGCCAGCGATTTTGCCACTTGCTTAAAGGTGGGACAATCTTTCACATCGTCGTCCGTTATGCCGTGAATGGCAGTAGCCAGCGAAGGGATGGGCATTTCGGGATTTATTCGCCGCGATTTTATTTCTTCCTTTCCGTTCGGATGAACTTTCAACAACGAAATTTCTACGATTCGGTCTTTGGTAATATTTATACCGGTGGTTTCCAGGTCAAAGAAAACCAGCGGATTTTTCAGATTTAGTTGCATATTTTTTAGATTATCAGATGACAGACATCAGATTTCAGATTTCCGTCAATCATTCAACATCATCGGCATCAGCAGCGTGAGCATGTCTTCGTTTTCTTCGTTTTCGGCAGGAAGTATGATTCCGGCGCGCGAAGGATCGGAAAGCTCAATTTTTACGTCGGTAGCGGGGATGTTGTTCAGGATATCGATCAGAAAAACAGCTTTGAAGCCGATATTCATTACGTTTCCGTTGTACTGACAAGGAATAATTTCTTCGGCCGAAGTAAGGAAATCGATGTCCTGCGCCGAAACCACGATCTTGTCTTCCGCCATTTGAAGTTTCACCAGACTGCTTGCCGGATTGGAAAATACGCTCACGCGTTTCAGCGCGTTCAGCAACGCAAGACGATCGAGCGTAACGTTATTGGGATTGTTTTGCGGAATTACCGAGTTGTAATTGGGATAACGGCCTTCCACGAAACGGCAAATCATTACAAAATTCGACATCGTAATGTACGCGTTGTTTTCGTCAAATTTAATTTCCACCGTTCCGCTTTCCTTCGGAAGAAGCGATTTGAGCAGGTTTGCCGGTTTTTTGGGCAGGATAAACGACGAGCGTCCGTCGCCATTCACGTCCTTGTGGGTTACGCGAACGAGCTTGTGTCCGTCGGATGCCACAAAAGTCAAATCATCGGTGGTAATATCAAAATAAATTCCGTTCATCACCGGACGAAGTTCGTCGTCAGCCGTTGCGAAAACGGTTCTGTTTATACCGTGAAAAAGCGTTTCGGCCGGAATATTCAACCCAATTGCCGAATCTTTCAATTCCTTGGGTTTTGGATATTCATCGCTTTTCAAGCCTACAAAATTGTATTTTCCGTTGTGGTAGTAAATATACACTTCCAGCGTTTCATCGTTCACATCAAAAGTAAGCGGCTGATCGGGAAGTTCCCGCAGCGGATCCAACAGGTTTTTGGAGTTAATGGCCAAACTAACGGCTCCTTCCGAGCTGTTTACTTCCACTTTGGTTTCCAATCGGGTTTCGTTGTCGGCAGCGGTAATGGTCAGCACGTTTCCGTCCAACTCCAGGAGAAAACAATCCAAAATGGGCAGTGTGTTTTTTGAATTGAGCACTCTGCTGATGGCTTGCAGGTGGCTCAACAGCGTGGCGCTTGATACTACAAATTTCATAGGGCGTGAATTTATTTAATTTTTTATGTTTCGGATTAATTGAGCAAATATACAAAATTATCTGTTCTGAAAAGGTTTGGATGTGCAAATTTTGTGAGTTTTGTTGAAAACCGGAAATATTCAAAATACCGCAGTTATCCGACGCACCTTGTCAAGCCTTTCCACAAACTTATTGTTATTCCTGACTGTTTGCATATTGTAATCCATTTGCATTTTAAGTAAAGGAGCGGCATCTATGCCCAAAGACGCTTCAATAAGCAGTGCGAATTCGGTAGTTACCGGACGTTTGGCATTTAATATTTCGTTAAGAACGGTATATGACATATCCATTTCTTTTGCAAGCAAACGTTGCGAAATACCGCGATATTCAATCTCATCTTTCAATATTTCACCCGGATGAATGGGTTGCGAAGGCGTAAGATTATTGGCTATCATCTTCGGATTAATATCTTTTAAATCAATCATATTATTACTTATTTATAGTGATTTGATAATTCTGTAATATTGCAGATAGTTGTTACGGTTTCTCCGTTTTCTTCTTTCATATCAAACTCAATACGATATTGGTTGTTTACTCTTACAGAAAATTTCCCGACTTTATCCCCTTTTAATTTTTCAAGATTCAGTCCGTTGTATTTTCCGAGAGAAATGAGATCAGGCACATCTATCATAAGCTTGATACACCGTTGGTATCTACGAATAATTTCGGGCTGAAAACGATATTTCTTCTCATCGGTTTTTCCTTTCTCGAACAAGTCTCGCAGGTATTTTTTCTCAAAAGTAACTATCATAACCGGTTAGTTCTCTTTAATTAATGCAAATGTAGTCATTTTATACTTATTTATTCGCAAATTTGCGAACTTTTTCTTGTATATCACAACGGCGAAGTCTTCTTCTCCCGATTCCTCGGATGATGTTCAATAATTTCCTGTCGCAGGAAACTCCGGTCGATATGGGTATAAATTTCGGTAGTGGTAATTTTTTCGTGCCCAAGCATTTCCTGAATTACACGGATATTGGCTCCTCTCTCCAGCAAATGGGTGGCAAACGAATGACGAAAAACGTGCGGACTGATTTCTTTCTCAATTCCG
>CAKTUP010000184.1 GCA_934621705.1 uncultured Petrimonas sp. | reverse complement strand
TTAAGGTTTAAAGTATAAAGTTTAAAGTTCAGCGTTTACTCCATAATATGAAAAACTTTCAGTGGATTTTGTTGCTATCAATACCTTTCCTTTTTTCTTTCTGCGGAAAAAGCAAGGCTGAAACCACCGAAACCGAAAAAACTGCGCACGGAATTCCGTTGGAAAGAAAAAAACGGTTCTCGGGAAATTACAACACAGAATTCAACGATTTGCAGGACGCGCACCTGTCGGCTGCCATTGCCAACGGAATTTCGCCGATGGCGCTGCGCGACGATACTCTGAAACTGAAAAAAGAACTGATGCGGTTGCCCAATGAACTGGAACTCTATAAAATGTATGATTTAACGCATTCCATTCCTTTTCTGGTTCCTTCGGCTGCTCAGCTTTTTATCGATATTGCCCAAAATTTTCGCGATTCACTCTATAGCAAAGACCTTCCACTTTATCGGCTTTATCTGACCAGCGTTCTTCGCACCGACGACGATTTATCTACCCTAACAAAACGAAACATCAACGCCAGCGAAAACTCCACACACCGTTATGGAACCACTTTCGATGTATCGTGGAAACGTTTCGAGCAGGTTGTGCCCGATACCGCACACCAAGTTCCGCCCGAACGATTGAAACTGGTGCTGGCACAAGTGCTTTTCGATTTAAAAAACCGGCAACGATGTTACGTGAAGCACGAGCGTAAACAGGCTTGTTTTCATATAACGGTGAGATAAAAGTTTAAAGTTTAAAGTTTAAAGTCTTGGTTCTAATATCTTGGCTCATGGTTCTAAAATTATAAACAAATAATGCGTTTTTTCATCACCCTTTCATACAACGGGAAAAATTACGTCGGTTGGCAAATACAACCCAACGGCATAAGCGTTCAGCAGGTTTTGCAGGATGCGCTTTCTACTATTTTGCGCGAGCAAACGGAAGTGGTGGGAGCAGGCAGAACCGATGCCGGCGTGCACGCCCGTAAAATGACGGCTCATTTCGATTTTTCGGGAGAACCTTTTGATGAAGAAGAATTAGTGAAAAAACTCAATAGTTTTTTGCCCCGCGATATTGCCGTTAACGAAATTCGCGAAGTTAAACCCGATGCTCACGCTCGTTTTTCGGCCACTTCGCGAACCTACAAGTATTACCTTACCACCGAAAAAGACCCTTTTTTGCACGATTTCAACTACCAGGTGTTTTTTCAGCCCGATATCGACAATATGAACGCCTTGTGCGAAGTGCTGAAAGAATACGAAGATTTCACCAGCTTCAGCAAGCTGCACACCGACGTGAAAACCAACAACTGCCGCATCAGCGAAGCGTATTGGGTTCGTGATGATGCAACTCATTTTACTTTCACCATCACTGCCGACCGCTTTCTGCGAAATATGGTTCGCGCCATTGTGGGTACGCTTTTGGAAGCCGGTCGTGGAAAATTGGATGAGCGCGGTCTTCGCCGCATTATCGAAGCCAAAAACCGCTCCGTTGCCGGCGACTCCGCACCCGGGCACGCTCTTTTTCTGCACGATGTGGTTTATCCGGAAGATATTTGGGTGACTAAGTAACAGCTGCTTTTCGAGTAATTTTATTGACGGATTGACTGATATTCGCCCTGCCAGAAGATTTTTTCTTACCTTTGCACCCATTCTTATTTTTCATTCATTATTTAAAAGGGAGGTTCACCATGCAAGTGTTACACAACCGAATATCTAATGAGGAATTAAAGGCACGCCTGTTTGCGGAATCAGAACCACGTGTCACTATTTCTCTATACAAATATTTCACTATAACAGACCCACGCGCGTTTCGAGACGAAGTGTATGTGAAATTCAGTCAACTCAATGTTTTTGGAAGAATTTACATTGCCCACGAAGGCATTAATGCACAAATAAGTGTGCCCGAAAGTAACTTTGAATCTTTCAAGGAAACGTTATACAATTTATCACCCGAACTAAACGGGCTTCGGTTGAATATCGCCATTGATGACGACGGTAAATCGTTTTGGGTATTGCGATGCAAAGTCCGTTCGAAAATTGTGGCGGACGGCATTACCGATCCCGGTTTTGATCCGTCGAAAGTGGGAAAATACCTGAAAGCCGATGAAGTAAATGAAATGATTGGCCGCGATGACACTGTTTTTGTGGATATGCGCAATCATTACGAGTACGAAGTGGGGCATTTTGAGAACGCGCTGGAAGTCCCTTCCGATACCTTTCGCGAACAACTACCCATGGCAGCCAAAATGCTGAAAGACAAAAAGGATAAAAATATCGTTATGTATTGCACCGGCGGCATACGTTGCGAAAAAGCCAGCGCTTATTTACGATATAACGGTTTCCAAAAGGTTTTTCACGTCGAAGGCGGTGTTATTGAGTATGTCCGCAAGGCTAAGGAACAAAACCTGCCGTTGAAGTTTATCGGGAAAAACTTTGTGTTTGATGAGCGATTAGGCGAACGGATCACCGATGACGTCATCTCACAATGCCACCAGTGTGGAAAGCCTTGCGACAATCATACCAATTGCAACAACGATGGATGCCACCTGTTGTTTATTCAGTGCGATGAGTGTAAAAACAAGTTCGACGGCTGTTGCAGCAATACTTGCAAAGACGAATTTCATTTACCCGCAGAAGAACAACGTGTCCGCCGTGCCGGAAGAGAGAATGGCACGATGATTTTTAATAAATCGAGAAATAATCCGTTGTTGAGTAAAGTGAACGCTGTATCTGAAGAAACTGCTACTTAATTGTTTGAATATTTTTTCATTGATTGCAGTATGTAGGAGTTTTTGTTTGTCGGAACAATAATTGTTTGTAGTACGCAGCATGTTTTGTATGTTGGAGTGACGATTGTTTGTAGTACGTAACCCGTTTTGTTTACCGGAACGTTAATTGTTTATAGTATGTAGCTGTTCTTGTTCACTGGAGCAGCAATTGTCTGTAGTATGTAGCTTGTTTTGTTTGTCGTAACATCAACTGTTCGTAGTATGTAGGAGTTTTTGTTTGTCGGAACAATAATTGTTTGTAGTACGTAGCATGTTTTGTTTGTTGGAATGACAATTGTTTGTAGTACGTACCCCATTTTGTTTATCGGAACGTTAATTGTTTATAGTATGTAGCTGTTCTTGTTCACTGGAGCAGCAATTGTCTGTAGTATGTAGCTTGTTT
>CAKTUP010000183.1 GCA_934621705.1 uncultured Petrimonas sp. | reverse complement strand
ACGGCCGATTTCCGGAAAATTTGCCGATAAGTTCCTTCATCCATCTCCTGAAGTTTTTCGTAATCGAGAGACAGAAATTCATCCGAGGGATTAAATTCGGGCGTGTTGTGCGGACGCGCGTATCGGTTCCACGGACAAACGATTTGACAAATATCGCATCCGTACACATTGTTGTTCAAGAGCGGAACAATTTCGGGTGAAATTTCGCCTTTGTTCTCAATGGTTTGATACGATATGCACTTGCGGGCATTCACCCAATGCGGTTTTTCAATGGCTCCGGTGGGACAGGCATCCAGGCAGCGGCGGCACTTTCCGCAATTTTGCGAAACGGGCAAATCGTAATCCAATTCAAGATCAACAATCAGTTCTCCCAGAAAAAAGTACGAACCTTTTCCGGGAATAATCAGCAACGTGTTTTTGCCCACAAAACCCAATCCGGCGCGTGCCGCCCAAAAACGTTCCAAAACGGGTGCGGAATCCGAAAAATAGCGTCCCGATACATCGGGAAAACGAAGTTTTATAAAATCGAAAAGCTGGTTGAGTTTTCCCTTTACCACATCGTGATAGTCTTCACCGTAAGCATAATAAGCAAATTTAGGAGCGTTTTCGTGTTGAAAGCGATGCGGAAAATAGTTCAAGGCAACGGAGATTATCGATTTGGCGCCTTCCACCAACAAACGCGGATCCATACGCTTGTCGATATTTCGTTCCAAGTAGCTCATTCCCGCCTGACATTCTTCCGAAAGCCACTTCATATAATTGGCTTCCTGCTCGCTGTCTTCGGCACGGCAAATGCCGCAGGCATCGAATCCCAGCGAGAGTGCGTGATGTTTTATTTCTTCGGAGAAAGTCATTTTTTGAGAGCAAAGAACAAAGAGTAAAGAGCAATGACGTTTTGGAGCATTTGAAATCAAAGGTACAAAAATTATGCGACGAACAGATAAACACGTCAACGAAAAGTCTTTGTTCTTTGTTCTTGGCTCTTTTATCTGAAAAAGCCTTACTTTTGCATAAAATTATTCCCGGCATGGCAGATTCTGCGCTGAAGAAAAAAACTACCGTCTCGCTGTTTTGGAGCTTTCTCGATAAATTCGGGCAGCAGATACTCAATTTCGCGAGTATGCTGATTCTGATGAATATTGTTGCCACGGAAGATTACGGATTGATTGGCTCGTTGGCGGTTTTTGTGGCATTTTCAGCCATTCTCATCGATAGCGGTTTCGGGCGCGCGTTGCTTAATCGGAAAAACTTATCGGAAACCGATTTTTCCACCGTTTTTTATTTCAACATTTCGCTGAGCGTTGTTCTTTACCTTATTTTCTTTTTTACCGCCCCACTTTTAGGGAAAATTTTTAATGCGCCTGCTATTGTAAATGTTGTTCGGGTATTGTTTTTGTCGCTTATATTCAATGCTTTCGGATTAATCCATCAAACTATTCTCACCAAAAAAGCTGATTTTAAAGGGCTTACAAAAGTAAATATGCTTGCGTTGTTTATTGCCGATGTAGTAGCCGTTGTGATGGCGATTGCCGATTACGGCGTGTGGGCGCTGGTGGCGCAAATTTTGTTGTACGCCTTTTTCAGAACCGTTTTTTTGTGGTTTTACTCGTCGTGGCGGCCTGTTGCACAATTCAGCAGAAAGAGTTTAAACGCTTTTTTTGCTTTCAGCAACAAACTGCTGTTTTCGTCGGTTATTTCAACCACGGTCAACAACATTTACCCCAGCTTAATCGCCGTTTTTTATCCGATGAGTCAGGTGGCTTTTTTCAATCAGGCAAAAAAATACCAGGATATTCCGTTTCTTACGCTGGCAAACACTTTCCGCTCGGTAGCGATGCTTATTTTATCGGAGATAAACGAACAAACCGAACGATTAAAACGGGTGGTTAGCAAGATTATAAAATCCATAGCGTTTCTTTCGTTTCCCATCGGGTTTACCATGATCGTGATTGCCGAACCGCTGTTTTTTCTGTTTTTCCGCGAAAAATGGCTGCCATCCGTGCCTTTTTTTCAACTACTCACGTTTGCCGGAATGCTTTCGCCGTTTGTTTATATTTTTAACGAATTGTTTATCGCGAAAGAAAATTCGCGATACTTTTTGGGAATTGAAATTATTAAAGGCCTTATTTTAATCGTGTTGATCATTCTCCTTTTTCCGCACGGAATCATGGCTTTGGCCGCCAGCTGGATTATTTATATGGTGATTACGCTGGTTATTTCGGTAATTCTATCGGGAAAACTTATCCGTTACCATCTTCTTCTTTTGCTGAAAGACATTGCACCTTATTTGCTTACGGCGGCAGTGTGCGCTGTGATATCATATTTTGTGACGCAAAAAATCGATAATAACATACTCTACATTATTTCAAATCTCGTTTTTATCGGCATTTCGTATATTTCTTTGTGTAAATTAATGAAACTTGAAATGCTGAAAGAGATTGAAGCGTGGTTTGCCAAAAGAAAAAAAAGATGAAAGACTTTTTGTTATATATCCGCTTTGCGATTAATTATGCATTGGAGAACAAGACATTATCGCACATAAAACAGTTTCGTCGGTGGTACAAGGATAAAAATTCGGGCAAAACTACGTTAAGTCTCGCTTTGCCCTGGATGACATACGATGCGATTGATTTTCTCTCGAAGATCTGTAAACCGGAAATGAACGTTTTCGAATGGGGATCAGGCGGTTCCACCTTGTTTTTCGCTTCGCGATGCAAGCACGTTACAAGCATTGAGCACGACCCGACGTGGAGCGGCTTTCTCCGGGAAAAATTCGAAGAACTAAACCTGACTAATGTCGATTTCAACGAAATTCGGAGAGAAAAAATCGATGATTTTCACGAAAAAGATTATAGAAATCCCGATGATTTTGTGTCGAAAGATAAAAAGTCATCCGGGCTATCCTTCGAAAAATACGTGAAAGCCATTGACTCTTCCCCCGAAGATTATTTCGATATTGTTGTGGTGGACGGACGTGTGCGCAACTGCTGCATAAAACGTGCGATTCCGCACATAAAAAAAGGCGGTTATCTGGTTGTGGATAATTCCGACAGGAAATATTATCTGGCAAGATTTCCCGAATTATCGAACCCTGAAAAATGGCAAAAGACGGAATTTCAAGGTCCCGTCTTTTTTCAACATGCTTTTGGGAAAACTTCGTTTTTTA
>CAKTUP010000182.1 GCA_934621705.1 uncultured Petrimonas sp. | reverse complement strand
CCGGTAAATGCTTTCAGGATCGGCTTGTCTTATCATACACCCACCTGGTATTCTATGACGGAAATTTATCAGGCAAGGCTCGATGATGATTTAGGAGCTTTCGTAAACGACCCGAAATATGAAAAGGGATGGGTTAATTCCGCTAAATTTACCAACTACTACGACTTGAAAACTCCTGACAAATGGGTGGTGAGCGGTGCTGCCGTTTTAGGAAACAATTTTATTTTAAGCGCTGATTATGAGCTAATGAACTACAAGAATATGAAACTGAGCGTTCCCCCAAGACCTAACTTGACTGAGGAACAAAAAGAAATAGATGCTCATTGGTATGATATAGACAACGGTTACATCAAAAAAGATTTTAAAGCCGCTTCCACGGTAAAAATAGGTGCAGAATATAGATTTACTCCCCAGTTTTCCGGAAGATTAGGTTACGCTTGGATGCAAAATCCGTATGAAAACGATTTTTCGAAAGCTGGCGATGCTGCCGTTTCCGGCTCGAATACCATTTACAGAATGGAAGGCGATACCAACTATTTCACCGGAGGAATCGGTTATCGATTCAACAGAAATTTTTATGCCGATTTGGCCGTGGTTTATCAAACTCAGGAAGACCAGTTGTATCCATTTCCTAATCTGTATAATTATAATGGTGATACCAGAGGAAATCTGGTTATTGATGCATCTCCCTTCACCCTTAAAAATACATCCGTAAGAGGATTATTAACGTTGGGGTACAGGTTTTAGATAATTCATTTCAATAGACGAAAAATCGGGTAGTTATTATCAAACTGCCCGATTTTTTTTCAAAAATTCCGAAATCCGAAATCACTTCTCGTTTTCGGTTTCTACTTCCGATAGGGTAATATTTTCATCCATGGATATTTCGGTTTTTTCTGTGGTATCGGGTAAAACGTAATAATCGTCTATTTTTTCCACGCCTTCGAGTTGCCATTTATTTGCGTTTACCATTTCGGTCAACAAGGTTTTCATTTGCATCGATGCAATTTTCATCAATCCGCTGCTCAGTGCAGCTTTTTTCACCTGCTCTTTTGCCAGTTCCTGAATGAGTTGAATGTCTTTCCGGCTGATAAAGTTAAACAGATCGTCTTCGAAGTAGTAATAATCGAAATCGGGGTCGAGCGAGAGGATTTCGGGTTTTGGAAAGGCAGTCAGTTTTATTTTTTTATTCTCGCTGTCCACTTCCCATTTGCATTTTTCAATGTCGTAACCAATCAGCACTTTCGCTTTCACGATAACCAGCGCTTTTTTGGTGGAAGGAATGAATTTCAGCAGTTTTTTCGTGTTTTCGTAGTTGTAAATTTCGTTCAGTTGCCCTTCAGCCACCACAATTTTAAACACCCGGCGGATACTTTCCACAACGGTATGAGAAGTAATATTGGTAGAACTATTGGAACCGCCCGATTTATGGAGAAGTTTGAAAACCAAAAAAGCGATAATTGCACCGATTACCGAGCCGAAAATTAAAAAGCCGAGAGTGTTGTTTCCGGCGCCCACATAATTAGGACGGAAAAAAGTGGAATAAATAAATCCGAAGAGTATAAGTAAGAGCAGCGCAACTGCAATCCAAATGACGGTTTTAAATTTTCTCATTGGGGTTTTGTTCGTTAAAGTTATGAGCAAAGGTAAGAAAAACTTTCCCTTAGAAACCAACCTGTTGCTTAAATATTACATCAAAATATTTTTTTACAAGAAAACATCACGAAAAATCGACAATTTATTGTAAATTTGCAAACTAAAACGACGAATGTACAAACACTCTTTCCCATTTGGTCCCACAATTCGTTCGTTGATTCTTTCCAAGTCAACAAATCACTTAATTTTTTTATCGGCATGAAGAATTCTGACAGAAGAAGCTTTTTAAAGCAAACGGCTGCCTTGGGCGCAATTGCCATTACACCGGCACTCACAAGCTGCAATTCAAGTGAAAAAACTATCGATATGAGCGGTAAGTTTATGCATCACGTGTTTTTCTGGTTAAATGAACCGGATAACGAAGAAGCCAGGAAAACGTTTGAAGAAGCTGTGGAAAAACTGGCTTCGATTGAAACCGTGCGGTATAAACATATCGGGAAACCTGCATCTACAAACAGAGAAGTTATCGATACTACTTATACATACTCGTTGCTGGTAGTTTTTGATGATGCCGCAGGCCACGATATTTATCAGGAACATCCCGTCCACGATGAATTTCGTGAGAAAAGTTATTTATGGAACAGGGTGCAAATTTACGATACAGTATAAGAGAAATTAGAAGTAAGAAATCAGAAATTAGAAGAAACGCGATTTATCGCGTCTCCAATCAAAAATAAAATGGACAAATCAATCAAGAAAGTTATTCTATTAGGCTCCGGAGCCTTAAAAATCGGACAGGCGGGCGAATTCGATTATTCGGGCTCACAAGCGTTAAAAGCGTTGCGCGAAGAGGGCATAAACACGGTGCTCATAAATCCCAACATTGCAACCATTCAAACTTCCGAAGGTGTGGCGGACACAGTTTATTTTCTTCCGATCACGCCTTTTTTTGTGGAAAAAGTTATCGAAAAAGAGAAGCCCGACGGTATTCTGCTGGCTTTCGGCGGACAAACGGCGCTGAATTGCGGAACGGAACTTTACCAAAGCGGCGTGCTGGATAAGTACAACGTGAAAGTGCTGGGAACTTCGGTGGAAGCCATTATGATTACCGAAGACCGCGATCTTTTTGTGAAAAAACTGAACGAAATAAATGCCAAAACTCCGGTTTCGCAAGCGGTGGAAAGCATGGACGATGCACTGAAAGCGGCTCATAAAATAGGATTTCCGGTGATGGTTCGCTCGGCGTATGCGCTGGGCGGCTTAGGTTCGGGCATTTGCGAAAACGAAGAACAGTTCCGCCATTTGTGTGAAAGTGCCTTGTCGTTTTCGAAACAAATTCTGGTGGAAGAAAGCCTGAAAGGATGGAAAGAGATTGAATTTGAAGTCATTCGAGACAAAAACGACCACTGTTTCACGGTGGTTCCGATGGAAAACTTCGACCCGCTGGGAATCCACACGGGCGAGAGCATCGTGGTGGCGCCCATCATCACGCTCACCAAAGAGCAAGTTGCTCTGTTGGAAGATATTGCCCGCCGCGTAGTGCGCCACATCGGAATTGTGGGTGAGTGTAACATCCAATACGCGTTTAACGTGGAAACCAACGATTACCGCATCAT
>CAKTUP010000181.1 GCA_934621705.1 uncultured Petrimonas sp. | reverse complement strand
TTTTCGGCAGGTGGGTGGACAGTTACGAAAGGCGGCCGTTCAATAACCTGACCGACGGGTCATCGGGTGGCGGAATCCGAAATAAACTGAACTACCACGCCGAAAAATTCGATGCCGTGCTCGGCTTGGAATGGATTGCCGACAAATACAGATGGGAACTGGATTTGAACGATGAAATGATCAATAAAAACGCCGAGACCCGAAACAATTTGAACGTTTTCGCAATGACGTATTATCGTCCGTCGATGAAATGGAATATTTCGCTGGGCGGAGCCATCAACAAAATCGGCTATAAACTGACGGATAAATTTCCCGATAACGGCGACCAAAGCGGAAGCCGCAGCTTTCCGGTGATTTTCTCTCCCCGATTGGGAGCCAACTACGCGCCCTACAATTTCGCGGCATTCTACGCGTCCGTCGGACACGGATTTTCGATGCCGTCACCCGAAGAAACGCTGCTGCCCGAAGGCGATATCAACAAAGACCTTCAACCCGAACAAGGATGGCAGTACGAAGCAGGCATCCGCCTGAATTTGCTTCGCAACGCTACGCAGATCGAAGTTTCTGTTTACCAAATTAATTTAAACAATTTGCTCGTAACAAAGCGATTGACCGAAGATATTTTCACCGGAATCAACGCCGGAAAAACGCAACATCGGGGTGTTGAATTGCTGTGGAGACAACGGATTTTTCAACACCTTAGTTTCCCCGGAAATCTCAACCTGAATGCCAATTACACCTATTCTCAAAACAAATTTATCGATTTCACCGACGACGACAAAAAGTATGACGGGAATCTGTTGCCCGGAATTCCGTCGCACCTGTTCCAAGCATCGCTGCTGTGGAATCCCGTAAAACCGCTGGTTTTGGACGTGCGGTTTCAGTACACGGGCGAGCAATTCATCAACGATGCCAACACCGAAACCAACGCCGGTTATTTCTTATCGGACGTGAAAGCAAGTTATTCATTCAGCACAAAATCGGGGAAATTTGAACTATTTGCCGGCATTAACAACCTTACCGATACGCATTATTCGCCAATGCTTACCGTAAACGCGGTGGCCTTTGGCAATGCCGAGCCGCGGTATTATTATCCCGGGCTACCAAGGCATTTTTATGGGGGAGTTGTTTGGAGGTTTTGAAAAAGACAAAAGAGCAAAGAACAAGGAGCAAAGACTTTTGGCGCAAGCATCTGACCGCTTTAAGCCGGTCTGATGCGTAAATGATTCCCATCCGTCAGACCGCAAATCGGTCAGACGGAGCATCAATCGTTTCCAACATCTTATCCAAATTCAGGCTTCGCGCCGAGGCGTCAAAGATTTTGCGGTATTCGCCGTTTAATTTGTATAATTCTTCGTGTGAACCGCTTTCCACCAAATGCCCGTCTTTGAGCACGTGAATGGTATCGGCATCGATAATTTGCGAGAGTGAATGCGAAATAATGGCCACCGTGCGATTTTCCTTGATGGCATCCAAACTTTTTTTGATATGTTCGGTGGCAATAGCATCGAGGCTGGCGGTGGGTTCGTCGAGAAAAATCACGGGCGGGTTTTTCAGGAAAAGCCGCGCGATGGCAATGCGCTGTTGCTGTCCGCCGCTCAGGTTGAAGGCATCGGTTTCGTAACCGTCAGGCAACTGCATTACCTGCTCGTGGAGGTACGCACTTTTGGATGCTTCGATGACTTCTTCGCGCGACGCAGAAACGTTTCCGTACAAAATATTATCGTAAATGCTGCCTTTGAAAATGTGGTTTTTCTGTAACACCAACCCGATATTTTCGCGCAGCGAAGAGTTCTCGTAATCTTCCAAATCCACACTATCGAGAAGGATTTGGCCGGTGTTAGGTTTATAAAATTTGCACAGCAAGTTGATGAGCGTGCTTTTTCCTGCACCGCTCAATCCCACAATGGCGGTTGTTTTTTTGCTTTCCAACGTAAGGTTAATATCGAAAAGTGCTTGCTTACCGTTCGGATAGGTAAAATTCACATTTTTTACTTCGAAATTGCCTTGCACTTTTCGCGCTTCCACTTCCCCGCCGATTTCCAACGCTTTGTCATCAGACAATACTTCGAAAAACCCGTCGGCGTAAATAATCGCATCGTTCACTTCATCGTAAATTCGATGCAGTTGCCCGATGGGCGCCGATACGTTCCTGAAAAGCATAATGTGCATCATAATGGCGCCGATGCCCATTTTCCCGTCGAGCACGAGATAAACGGTGAGAATGATGATCACCACCACGCCGATTTGCTGGATAAACGTTTTCAGGCTGTCGAACACGTAACTTGTTTGCCGGGTTTGCAGCTGATTATTGAGCATTTGTATCTGCACGTCGTACTGCTTTTTGCCTTCCAATTTTTCGCGTACAAAACTCTTTATTACCGTGATGGAATCGATAATGTTGATCAATCCGTGGTTTTTCCGTTCGCGTTGCCCGCGCAATTCGGTGCGCCATCCTTTCAGTTTTTTCGCCTGTCGCTGGCTCACGTAAAAATACAGCGGCACGATAATCGTCGCCAACAAACCGACATACAAATTGGCGTTGTACATCACGATGAGCGCGATAATGGCCGTGGAAAACAACGGCAGAATATCGAGAAAGAAGTTCTGTACCAACCGGATTAAGCTTTCCACGCCTCGGTTAATGCGCGTTTGCAACAATCCCGTCTGGTTTTCGGGAGCGGAGAAAAACTCCATTTTGTACTTCAAAATCCGGTCGACAGCTGCTTGCGATAAATCGCTTCCTACATTGATACGGATTTTTTCGCCGAAATAGCGTTGTCCGAAATGGATTCCGATATTGAGCAACTCGTTGGCGAGCATTATCGCCGAAATAATGAGCAGCAACCGTATTCCGTTCTGCAGCGGATCGGGTTGTTGCAGCAACGCGTCCACCCGCGTAATGGTTTCGTTTACCAACAGCGGATTTACCTGCGCCGCGAACGAACCGACGAGTGTCAGCAACAGCGTACCGGCGATCATCCCTTTGTAGGGTTTTACAAATGGCCACAAATGCCGGAAAAGCTCTTTAAAAGATTGGGTATAGGTTTTTTTGTTGATTTTCATTGTAGTGTTAGACGATGTTTTTGGAAAGAGTTTAATTAACGTGATTTCTCTTCCGAAAGTTTTTCAAAAGTTCATTTCTTTATTTAAATTTCACGATTTTTCACATAAAGTTTGCTATCTTTGCCATTATTTCGTGCGGAAAATGTGATTTTTCACACATT
>CAKTUP010000180.1 GCA_934621705.1 uncultured Petrimonas sp. | reverse complement strand
CCGTTTATTTTGCGGATGCCGATTTCTTTGGTGCGCTGCTTCACGGCGTAAAACGTGATGCCGAACAACCCGAAACAGGTAAGCAAAATACTGATAAGCGAATACATGTTGAGCAGGCGCGACATTTCGAAGATTTTATGGTTGCTTCTAACAAAAGTATTGTGAGTCTCTCCATATGTAAAATACGCGTTGGGAAATGTCTGCGGCCAAGCTTGTTTTAGAGTTTTTACTACGTTATTTATTTCTCCATCTTTGGTTCGGATGTAAAGGTTGCTAAGAGGCTCCGTTTTTTTTGTATATTGTATTATTAACGGATTTGCGTTTTCTTCCATCATAAAGATGTAAAAATCTTCAACCACTCCGGCTACAACCGCCGATGGATCTTGATCATCCATATAATTGCTTAACGAATTTCCGATCATATCAGACGGCAACACTCCAGTTAAATCTACGAATCTTTTATTTACAAAAACCGGCTTGGGATACTTTTCATGGGCGCTGTCCCAATCAACCCCTGCAATTTGTTTGAGTTGCAACACATCCGTAAATCCGTCGCTTCCCCAAATCAATAGCACGAAGCTTTTTTGTACTTCGCCGTTCTTATTACGAAAGGTGTTTCCAACGGAATACGTGGTATATACTCCACCATTACTAAACGCATAACTTTCAATACCCGAAATACTTTTTAAACGCGATTCAATAGGTACTATAGAGTTCTCAAAGGACGGATCTCCCACCTCAATTACATTTTTGTAACGCTCTATATTTTTATATACCAGATTAACTTGCTTGGTTGCCGTTAACGTACCGATAATAAGTGCAAAGGCGATGACGAACTGGATGGTTACCATGGATGCCATCCAACGGTTTTTTTGAGTTACGAAAAATAGGGTATAGTCGCTCCCTGATAGACGGCTTATCTTGCGGCTCATTATTAATGAAGGAATAATTGTGAGCAAAAGCACGAGTAAAATCAGCAACGGAAAAAAGTCTTTGCTGTAGAAATATTTCGATGAAAAATCTACGGCTACCACTTGATTGAATACGGGCAGTAGGTCGTGCATCAGCAACATGGCCAATACAAACGAAATAAAAACCGTAAGAAACGTATCCAAAAAAATCTGCAACCGCACGTCCGAGGGTTTCGCGCCCATCAGTTTTTGCGTATGCAGGCTTTTTACTTGTTGCAACACGCGCGAAAAGCTCATATTTACGTAATTGAAAATAGCGATAAGAAGCACTAAAATTGCGGAAATCAACCCAATTAAAAGTAATATATCATTACGGGAATGTAACGGTGCTCCTCTTGATTTGTCGGAAGAAAAGGCATCGTTAAAATCATAAAAATAATACAACTCATCCCTCGTTGCTATTTTGTTTATTTTTATTTTTTGTTCAAATTGCTTCAAATTGGTGCCTTTTGCCATTTTTAAGAATGTGTTTCCTCCGTTTGTGGTAGTGGGATTACAGAAAAGCGCATCGAATGTGATGCCCGATTGTTCACGGTTTTTTATTACACCTTCAATGGTATATACCGTTTCAGTTGCAAAAACTTCGGAAATGAGTATTTGCTTTCCCAACGGATCTTCATCGCCAAAAAGCATATGTACCTGTTTCTCGCTCAGGAAAATGGAGTTGGGGTTGTTGAAGGCATCCCAACTGCCGTTAAGCAATTCGAAAGGAAAAAACGACGGAAACGAAGCATCTACGTTAAGAGCCTTAAATTTATCAAATTGTTGATCATTCACTTTCACGTACTTTACAGGTATCGACTGAAATTGAAAGACATCTTCCACTTCGGGATACTTTTGTTTGAGTTGTACGGTAATCTCTTTAAACATAAATGCCGTTTTCCTTCCCGGATTATTAGGCCATTCTGCCATCACCCATACCAATTTATCGCGGTTAGGATTGTCTTTTTCAATTCCGTATTCATACGCCACGAACGAAATCAACAGAGCCGTGCAAGCGATACCCACGGTAAGGCTGAGAATGGAAATAAGCGTAAACGTTTTGTTTCTCCACCAATTTCGGAAGATTAATTTTAATGCTGTTTTGAACATAGGTTTTTTATTTACGATATTATTAAAAAGAAATCAGAAGTTAGAAATTAGAAATCAAGAAGTTAAGAGGTCAAGAAGTACAAACTCATAACTACAAACTCAAAACTATTAAAAAACCTCCCCTTCCCCCGCATCACGGAAAGGGAAGATTTCCATTCAACATCCATCACCCATTATCCCACCACCATCGCGCTCACAGGCACGCTCCACGGACCCGATTGTCCGCGTTTGTTTACCCAGCGCAGCCAGTAGTAGGCGGTTTTGCCGGCATCGGCTCCGTCAAACTCCAGCAGGTAGGGCGTGGCGGTGTCGGTGGCGATGTATTGCAACTCTTTTGCCGTGGCGGGCGCCTCGCCGCCCAGCTTCATCCATATCTGGCAACCGTGCACACCGGCGGGTTTGGCTTTGCTGGTGGGCGTGTTGCTGTCGGAAAACGCGATTTTGTGCTGCAAGCGCACCGAGAAATCCACCTTTGCCACCGGTTGCGTGGCGGGTGCAACGGAAGCCGTTGGCACGCGGTCGCGCGACGAAAGCCCCAGCGAAACGCGGTCGGCATCGCTTATTTTGCTGTTGTTGAGGATATACTCGGCGAAAAACCCGCGAAGGTCTTTCCCGTAATCGCTCATTTTCACGTTCTTTTCTTCTACCACCACCGAGGAGCGGTGGTTTTTGTCGGCATACCGGGGATAAAACGTATCCCACTCCGTTGCCTTGGCAGTAATTGCCGTCAGACGATCTTCGGGCAATCCCCACGTCGTTTTGTTTTCGGTCAGTTTGGCGACGGCCTGTTTTTGCCAGTCGTTAAACCCCGAAACCGATTGAGGTATATAGTCTTTTTTTGACATATTATTCTATTTTTTTAAATTGATAATTATTTTATGCTTTTGCTTTTAGCTAATAGCCAATAGCTAACAGCCAACAGCCAAATTAACATTCCCCGCAGCCGCCGCGGGAGTTCCCGCGATGACGGCGAGCGTTCCCGGAGAAACCGCCGGAGTTCCCGCGATGGTAGCGGGAGTTCTCACCGGCATTGCCGGAAAGCGCGCTGTGGCGGCGGGAGTTCCTGCCGGTGTTGCCGGAATGCCCGCAGTGCCGGCGGATGTACTCGCGGCGATAGCCGGAATGCCCTGTGCGATGGATATTGTACTAAAAACCGCAGCCGATGCGCCGCTGCCGTTCTCTGCACTGCCCCTTACCTGCCCAATATCCGAAACAGGCAAGGGCAAATGTGCCAAGAGGAGAGGGGGTTGGTAGTGGAACATATT
>CAKTUP010000179.1 GCA_934621705.1 uncultured Petrimonas sp. | reverse complement strand
GTTGAGCGATTGCTTGTTCCCGATATGGCGTTGACCGCCGCCGAGTATTTCGCGGTGGATAAAAACGAACAAGTACTGGTGTTGTTGTCGGATATGACTTCGTATGCTGACGCATTATCCATTGTGTCCAACCGTATGGATCAGATCCCGTCGAAGGATTCGATGCCGGGTTCGTTGTATTCCGACCTGGCCAAAGTTTACGAAAAAGCGGCTCAGTTCCCCGATGGCGGCTCCATCACGATTATAGCCGTTACAACGCTTTCTGGCGGCGACATCACACACGCCGTTCCCGACAACACCGGATATATTACCGAAGGACAGCTGTTCCTTCGCCGCGATAGTGATGTGGGCAAGGTTATCGTTGACCCGTTCCGTTCGCTTTCGCGTTTGAAGCAGCTGGTTCAGGGCAAGAAAACACGCGAAGACCATCCGCAGGTTATGAACGCGGCCGTACGGTTGTACGCGGATGCTGCAAACGCGAAAACGAAGCTCGAAAACGGTTTCGACCTGACCGATTATGATCAGCGCGCGTTGTCGTTCGCCAAGGATTATTCGGAATATATTCTCGCTATCGACGTGAACCTCGATACCGTTGAAATGCTTGACACGACATGGACATTGCTGTCGAAACATTTCAAACCCGAAGAGGTGAATATGAAACGCGAAATGGTGGATAAGTATTGGAAAAAGTGATGAGTTCTGAGTGATGAGTTTTGATGTCAAAATTTTTGACCGGTTCCACGAACCCGTCTGACCGATTACCGGTCTGACGGATTGAAGATCAATAACAACATGCCCGATATACTGAAATACGAAAACAATGAGGTGGAGAGTAAGATAATTCTTATTCGAAATCAGCATGTTATCATAGATAGCGATGTGGCGGAATTGTATGGTGTGGAAACCAAGCGCATCAACGAAGCAGTTAAAAATAATCCCGAAAAGTTTCCTTTTGGATATATTTTTGAGTTATCTGATGAAGAGATAAAATCTTTAAGGTCGAAATTTTCGACCTTAAACAAAGGAAGAGGTCAACATTCTAAACACGGTTCTAATGCCTTTACCGAAAAAGGCCTTTATATGCTCGCAACCATTCTCAAAAGCGCCAAAGCAACACAAACAACCATCTCAATTGTTGAAACTTACGCTAAAATCAGGGAATTAACGCGCACGATAAGAGAATTATCGGACACAAAGGAAGAGTTCAAACAGAAATCTCTGATGGAAAAGGGTGGAGACATAATTTCAGAAATACTGGGGCAAGACTTAATGACAACCGATACCGAAACCAGTATCGAACTGAACTTTGCGGTGCTGAAACTTAAGCATACCGTAAAAAGAAAAGAAGGAAAAGATAAAAAAGAAGAAAACAGTAAAACTTAGTTTACTGAATAATGTATGGCCATAAAATTTCAATATAACAAAACGTCGCGCCAACAGTTGGAAAAGCAACTGAAAATACGCGAACGCGCGCTTCCCACGTTGCAGAACAAGGAAACGGCGTTGCGTATGGAGGTGAAAAGGGCAAAAAATGAAATCGATGAGCTGGAACAGGAACTCGAAAAACAGATTCGTTCGTACGAAAAAATGGTGGGAATGTGGCTGGAATTCGATGCAAGCCTTCTCAGCGTAAAAGATGTTCATTTTTCTAAAAAGAAAATAGCCGGCGTTTTGATCCCGATACTCGATAAGGTCGATTTCGAAACCAAACAGTTCAGCGTTTTCAATCGTCCGAAATGGTATTTAGACGGTGTTAAAACACTTGAAACACTTGCCGAAATCGGGATTCGAAGAGATTTTCACGAATTGAGGATCCAGCGTCTCGATTACGCGCGGAAAAAAACCACCCAAAAAGTAAATCTTTTCGAGAAAGTGCAGATACCCGGCTATCAAGATGCCATTCTGAAAATAAAACGATACCTCGAAGACGAGGAAAATCTTTCCAAATCATCGCAAAAAATTATGCGCTCTCTTATTGAGAAAAGAAAAGAAGAAGAGGAGGAGAGTATATGGTAGCAAAAATGAAAAAATTCCTGTTTCTGGCTTATCACAAGGATTACGATTCGTTTCTTCACGATTTGCGCGATTTAGGGCTGATTCACGTGGCTGAAACCGCCGGAACGGAGGAAGACAGTGACGAACTCAACGAATTTATCACCGGTTTCAAGCAGTTGCGCGAGGCGCAAAAGATACTGAGCCGGCAAATCGATAAAAAATCGGAGATTCCGCAAAACGAACCCGATATTGAACTGGGCAAGAAAATTCCGCGCCGGATAGAACAGATTCAAAACGAAAAAGCATCGCTTACGCAGCAGCTGCAAGTGAGCATAAAAGAGCGTGATGCGCTACTGCCTTGGGGAGATTTTGACCCCGAAAATATTGAGCGTCTGAAAAAAGCGGGATACCAATTAGATTTCTTCATTGTTCCCGATAACCAGTACAATCCCGAATGGGAGCAGACATACGATGCGGTGGTTATCAAAAAAGAAGCATCGCGAACGTATTTCGTTACGGTTACCAAAAATGACAAAGTTGCCGATGAACTGAACCTGGAACTGGTGAAAATGCCCGAAATATCGCTTAATCAGCTAAACGAACTTATCGCTTCGCTTCGCGAAAAAGTGAGCCGGCAAGACGAAAAGCTGAAAGAATTGGCTGCCGATCTGCCTTCGCTGAACGCGGCCATGAAAGACTTTGAGCAGAGAATTAATTTCACGAAAGTTAGGCAAAGCACTACTTCGGTGGCCGACGATAAATTAATGTTGTTGCAAGGCTGGGCGCCGTTGGAAAACGAAAAGGAAATATCGGATTACCTGCAATCGAGAGCGGTATATTTTGAATCTTCCGACCCAACACCGGAGGACAACGTCCCCATCAAGTTCAAAAACAACAAGTTCGCGCGGCTTTTCGAGCCAATTGCCGAAATGTATATGTTGCCGAAATACAACGAAATAGACCTTACGCCGTATTTTGCGCCGTTCTACATGTTTTTCTTCGGCTTATCGCTGGGCGATATCGGTTATGGGCTTTTCCTGCTGCTGGCGGCATCGCTCGCGAAGATTTTTATGAAAACGAAACTCGACTCAACAACCAAAGCGATACTTTCGTTGGTTCAGGTGTTGGGAGCATCCACGATGATCGCCGGTATGCTAACGGGCGGATTTTTCGGATTCAGCATCTACGACCTCGATAATCCCATTTCACAGGGACTCAAGAATAAAGTGTTTTTCGACAACGACAAAATGTTTGCGCTGTCGCTTGTGCTCGGGGTTATTCAAATTCTGTTCGGGATGATGATGAAAGTTGCCAACCGAACCAAGCAACAAGGATTCAAATATGCTCTTTCCACGGTTGGATGGATAGTTTTCCTGTTAAGCATCATTGTTGCGGCCATGTT
>CAKTUP010000178.1 GCA_934621705.1 uncultured Petrimonas sp. | reverse complement strand
GGCAAGGGATGATTCTTTTTTTAAGACCCCTAAATTCCCTGAAGGGGACTTGAGGAAGTGGATTGTTCTGCATTTGTAAGTTGTAATTTTTTTTATTGCATTTTCTTTTAATGAATTCACTGTCACCGCTCTTCAATTTAGGGGAGCTGGAAGGGTAATTTAATTTTTCCTTCGTAAATGGCTTTACCTATAATGGCACCTTCGCAGCCGATTTGTTTTACTTTCACTATATCGTCTATCGATGAAACGCCGCCACTGGCAATCAGTTTCACGTTGGTTCGTTGCAGAATTTCTGTGTAAAGTTCTTTGGAAGTGCCTTGCAGCATTCCGTCTTTCGAAATATCGGTACAGATGACGTATTTCACGCCCTCGCGCTCGTAATCGGCGATAAAATCCACCACATCCAGCTCCGATTGCTGTTGCCAGCCGTGGGTAGCGATTTTCCGATGATGACTGTCGGCTCCCAAGATGATTTTGTCGGCTCCGTAGGTTTGCAACCAGCGCAAAAACGTTTCACGATGTTGCACGGCAATGCTTCCACCGGTGATTTGCGACGCTCCGTTTTCGAACGCGATGCGTATGTCTTCATCGGTTTTAATGCCTCCGCCAAAATCTACAATAAGTGAAGTTTTAGTTGTTATTTCTTTTAAAATCCGGTGATTTACAATGTGTTTCGATTTAGCACCGTCCAGGTCCACCAAATGCAAATACTTAATGCCGTTGTCTTCGAACTCCTTGGCCACTTCCAGCGGATTTTCGTTATATACTTTTTTAGTGCCGTAATCGCCTTTGGTCAGACGCACGCACTTTCCATCAATGATATCTATGGCGGGGATAATTCTCATAAACTCAGGAAATTTTTCAGTATCTTTTCTCCCACGTTGCCCGATTTTTCGGGATGAAATTGTGTGGCAAAGAAATTATTTTTTCGCATGGCCGCACTGAACGGCAAAATATAATTGCATTTAGCAATAGTTTGTTCGCAAATTTCGGCAAAATAGCTGTGCACGAAATACACCGTGTCGTTGTTACCAAAACCATTGAAAAGCAATGACGTTGTATCGTACAAATTATTCCAACCGATATGCGGAACAATATCTGTTGATGGAAATTTCTTCACTGCCGCGTCGAAAATGCCCAAACAATCGGTGTTACCTTCTTCCGAGTGGCGGCACATGAGTTGCAAGCCTAAACAAATACCCAAAACGGGTTGTGTGAGCGATTTAATAAGTGTGTCAAGATTCCGTTCTAGCAAGTACTTCATCGCCGACGATGCTTCGCCCACACCCGGAAAAATAACTTTTTCAGCACACGTGATTTCGTCGGGATTATCGGTTATAATACACTCGAATCCCAACCGTTCCACCGCATTTTTTACCGATGAGATGTTGCCTGCGTTGTATTTGATGATGGCAATTACCCCTAAATCCCCTGAAGGGGACTTTGCGGGCTGCGAATTATTATTCATTTTTTATTTTGACAAGCGTTTAATCATTTGTGGTTCCCAAGTCCCCTTCAGGGGATTTAGGGGTCTTCAAATCACCCCTTTCGTGCTCGGAATCCCTGAACTTTCGCCCCGTTTTACCGCCATTTTTATCGATTTGGCAAATCCCTTGAAAATGGCTTCAATTTTGTGATGCTCATTCTCGCCTTCGGCTTGGATGTTGAGATTGCACTTGGCATTATCGGAGAAGGATTTGAAGAAGTGCATAAACATTTCGGTGGGCACGTCGCCGATTTTTTCCCGTTTGAAATCCACATCCCAAACCAGCCACGGCCGGCCGCCGAAATCAATGGCCACCTGAGCCAGACAATCGTCCATGGGCAACAGAAAGCCGTAACGCTCCACACCCTTTTTTCTTCCTAACGCCTGCATGAAAGCTTCGCCGAGGGCGATGGCGGTGTCTTCCACCGTGTGGTGCTCATCGATATGCAAATCGCCGTTTACCTGAATTTTTAAATCGATGTTTCCGTGTCGGGAAATTTGTTCAAGCATATGATCGAAGAAACCTAATCCGGTGGAAATCTGGCTTTTTCCCATTCCGTCGAGGTTTATTTCCACCAGAATATCGGTCTCCGAAGTCTTGCGCCTAACGGTTCCTTTTCGCGGTTCCTGTTTCAGAAACGAATAGATCTCCGCCCAGTTCGATGTGCATAAATCGGCGTCTTCCGCTTCATTTGCATTCAGATAAATGGCCTTGCAGCCTAAATTCCTGGCGAGTTGCACATCGGTTTTGCGGTCACCGATGACGAAGGAGTTCCTCAAATCGTAGTTCCCCTTTATATAATGTGTCAGCATCGCCGTTCCAGGTTTTCGGGTGGGAAGGTTTTCGTGCTCGAACGAGCGGTCAATAAGAATTTCATCAAAAACAACGCCTTCGTTTTCAAACGCTTTTAACATTCGGTTGTGTGCGGGCCAAAATGTGTTTTCGGGAAACGAATCGGTTCCCAAACCATCTTGATTGGTTACCATCACCAACTCATATTCCAGCTCTTTGGCTATCCGCGACAGGTATTGAAACACTTGCGGATAAAACTCCAGTTTTTCGAGGCTGTCCACCTGAAAATCGACGGGCGGTTCCACAATCAGCGTTCCGTCGCGGTCGATAAACAACACTTTCTTCATAGCGATATTCTTTTTAATTCCGAAAGCAGCAACCGGTTCTCGTTGAAAGTGCCCACGGTGATGCGGATGCAGTTTTCGATTTGCGAATGACGGTTTCGGGTAATTATTTTTTTGTCGATCAGTTGATTGTAAATTGAATCGGCATCCGAAACCTGCACCAACAGGAAATTGGCATCCGATGGATATATTTTCTTCACGAGGGGCAGTTTTTCCAACTCTTCCATCAAAAACTCTTTTTCGTTCATTATTTTGCTGACTTTGTCGGACTCCTCGTGCTTAAGCGCAAGAGCTTCCAAAGCCGCATTCTGATTGAGTTTGCTCACATTATACGGCGGTTTCACTTTATCGAGCAGCCCAACGATTTCGGCCTGCGCATACGCAACACCCACGCGCGCGCCGGCCAGCGCCCACGCTTTGCTGAAGGTTTGCATCACGATGAGGTTGGGATAGTTGCGGATTTTCGGCAGGTATGTGCGGTCGGCACGAAAATCGATATACGCTTCGTCCAGCGCCACAATTCCGTGAAAATTTTCGAGCAGCGTTTTCACGTTTCTCAATCGGTTTCCGGTGGGATTGTTGGGAGAACAAACGAAAATGATTTTGATGGACGGATTTTCGTTTATCTGCTTCAGAATATTGTCCATATCTAATTGAAAATCAGAAAGGAGTGGCACGCTGACAATATTAATGTCGTTGATGTTTGCCGATACTTCATACATTCCATACGTGGGTGGACAAATAAGCACGCTGTCTTTGCCCGGATTGGCGAAAATTCGGTAAATCAAATCGATTACTTCGTCGCTTCCGTTGCCGAT
>CAKTUP010000177.1 GCA_934621705.1 uncultured Petrimonas sp. | reverse complement strand
GCACTAAATATCAATTCATTATGATTTTCCATTATTTTCCGATTTTGCCAATTTTCACCCTTTTTTGTCGGTTTGGGCGCCCCCTGGGCACCCCAGAATTCCAGATTTAATTTCTATATTTGCAAAGTAAATAAAAAAAAGAATGCAATGGCAAAACTTGACGGAAAAAGCACCGACAACCCTAAGCTTATGCAGAAAGAGCTTAAAAATGGGACATACAGTTTGTATCTCGAATATTATATGGGATATGTAAAAACCGTAAATGAGAATACCGGCGAAGAAATGGTGAGAAAAAGTCGAAAAAAGGAGTCGTTAAATCTGTATTTATTGAAAAACCCACGAACACCTATCGAACGCCAAACAAACAAAGAAACATTAGAGTTGGCAAAACAGATTCGCTATGAAAAAGAACAGCAGATGAAAGATGCTGCAACCGGCTATCGACTACCAACTTTCAAAAAAGTAAACATCTTCGATTGTATGGATGCTTATTATGAAAACTACACCAAAGGCGATAAGCGAATGATAAAGGCAGCCATAAAACGCTTCAAGGATTTTATCGCATTAGAATATCCATTATACAAAGAGCGAATAAGTGGTGAGCAAATCGACAAGGCGATGATTGTAAAGTTTGTTGAATATTTAAAAAGTATCAGTAAAGGAGAAGGCGCTCTCACTCACTACAAGCGATTTAAGAAAATCATCAAACATCTCGTCGAAGAAGATTACATACGTAAAAATCCGTGCTTAAACGTTCAGTGCAAAGGTGACGAAGCTGCCCTCACAAAAGATGTGTTGAGTATTAAGGAAATTGAGCAACTTATAAGGACAACCTATCCGCAACAAAATATGGACGTTAGACGAGCTTTTATTTTTTGTCTTTACACCGGAATTAGGCATTGCGATGTAAAAGGCTTACGGTATTCTAATGTCGATTTTTCTAACAAATTACTTACTTTTAATCAGAAAAAAGCACAGGGTCAGAGTTCTAAAAGTTGGGTTAATACACCCTTAAACGATGGACTGCTCCAACTTATAGGTAAACCTGAAGTTAACGAAGAAGGCGTACAGATAGATAGCAAAATCTTTAATCTACCAAGCCAGTCGATGTGTTTACGATCGTTGAAATATTGGGTAAAACGAGCTAAAATTCAAAAGCATATCACCTGGCACTGCGCCCGACATTCGTTTGCAGTAAACATTTTAAATAACGGGGCAAATATTAAAACCGTTGCAAGCTTGCTGGGACATAGTGGCTTGCAGCACACCGAAAAATACACCCGTGCCGTTGATGAACTTAAGCAAAAAGCGATTGACAGTTTACCTGAATTAAAGATTTAAACGGAAAATATTTAACTTTGTAAAAGAGTTTACAACTGAAACAAAAAACTTCTCTCAATGGAACAAAGTATATCCATAAATTATGCTGACGTCGTTCGGCAAATAAAAAATGCGATTTTACAAAGTCGTTATAGGGCTGCAAAATTAGCTAATCGTGAAATGCTTTCGCTCTATTTCGGTATCGGGAAATTTATTTCCGAAAATAGCCGGAACCACTTTTGGGGAACCGGCGCCATTGAAAGTATTTCAGAAAGACTTCAACAGGAATTGCCCGGATTGAGAGGGTTTTCGCCCGCAAATATCAAACGCATGAGACAATTTTATGAAGAATGGCAACCATACTTAATCACTGAAAATCACATACAATCAATTCGTCCGATGCTGTCGGACGAAATTCAGATTGATTTGTTGGCCGCAAATCGTCCGACAGTGTCGGACGATTTAGAGATGGATACGTGGAATAGTTTTTTATCTGTTGGGTTCTCACATCATTATGAGATAATTATCAAAACCAAAACGTTAGAAGAACGCTTTTTTTACATTGGAAAATGTGCAACTGAATTTTGGAATTATAGGGTTTTACAAAACAATCTAAAATCAAATCTTTTTGCAAAACAAGGAAAACTTCCCAACAATTTTGCCATAACCATTTCCGATGCCGACTTGCGTCGGAAAGCACTCCTTTCGTTTAAAGATGAATATTTGTTGGATTACATCAATATTGAATCGCCCGACGACGAGGTGGATGAACGCGTACTCGAAAGTGAAATCGTGCTGAATATCAAAAACTTTATTATGTCGTTGGGAAAGGATTTTGCCTTTATCGGTAATCAGCATCGCTTTATTGTCGAAGACAGAGAATATTTTGTCGATTTACTTTTCTTCAATCGCCAATTGCAATGTTTGGTAGCGATTGACTTAAAACGGGGGGAATTTAAACCTGAATATCTCGGGAAAATGAATTTCTATCTTTCCGCCCTTGATGATTTGGTTCGGTTGCCGCACGAGAACCGTTCCATCGGCATTATTCTTTGCAAATCGAAGAAAGAAAAAATTGTGGAGTATGCTCTCAGAGATACATCTAAACCGATGGGTGTTGCCACTTACAAATTGGCAACGGAATTGCCGGAGAAATATCGGGGTGTTTTACCAGATGCGGAGGAGTTGAGAAGGTTGATGTGATAAACCAGAAAGAAAAACGGGATGAAATACTCACCCCGTTATTTTTGAACATAAATGGATTTTAATTATTATTATCGATAAATACTTAGTTGCGAACCGATATTTACCGTAAACGGTGGATTGATAGTTATCTGTTCTCCAAAATTCAAGGTCAAGTGTGCATTATTTGACACACTTACATTATTTGCAACTACATTCCACTTACCAGCAAATAAATTTGAATAAATACTTTGGTTTGAAAAACTAAGAGTTTCACTTTTTACCTTTGCTACAGCCGCGAAAGTATTCAACAAACCATATCCCATTTCTTGATTCCACGTGCCATTTGGTCTTCCGCTTGTTGATGAATAGCTATAATTACCAACTTTTTGTGCAGTACTCTCAATAATGTCAGCAACTTGCCTTTGTGTCAACAATGGGTTTTCTGATAAAATTAATGCAGCAGTCGCAGCAACATGAGGACATGCGGAGGATGTTCCATTAAAAGTCAAGAAATAGTCTCCTGAACTGTATCCCGCACTTCCTGTTCTGTCTGTAGTTGGAATAAATACCCCCGGTGCGACAATATCTAGAGTTGTTCCAAAGTTACTTCCCCACCAGCTTTCGCCATCACAGGAAGTTGGACTTTTTCTTTCTCCACAAGGACTCATTGCCCCAACAGCAATGATATCTGGTATTGCATTGGCTGGATATCTTACCGCGGAATTATCATTACCTGTCGCAAAAACTACAACACACCCTCTGCCATTTCTACCATTTGATATTGCATTTTGAATAGCATCCGTTAGTATAGCCTGGGAGTTGGCGAAAACCAAGAATTGGAAATAACAGAAGCGCCATTAGTCCTAGCAAAATTAAATCCATCTGCAACTTTCTGATTGAGGTCGGGAGCAGAAATTAAATTATTACTTATTGACATTAATGGCGAATTAGGGGCTATACCCGCAACGCCAAGATTATTGTTTGATTTAGCTCCAATTATTCCACCACATGCTGTGCCATGACTGCCTCTGAC
>CAKTUP010000176.1 GCA_934621705.1 uncultured Petrimonas sp. | reverse complement strand
CAGCACCCAATAATAAGTCGTTTCAAGGTTAGTGTTTTTTGTTTTGTGTATATGCGCAATGGGGTTTCAAACCGCAATGCGCGTGAACCGGTTAAAAATCCCCCGATCGGAGCCGTTTCTTTTCCGCTTGCCGTTTTTTGTCATCGAGCCGTTTCTGAATAGATTTTAAGGTGCGTTTGGTGGCAATGCGTTTTTCGTCAACGTGCAGCGCCTTTGTCAGAAGTTTTTCCAGTTTCGCAACAACCGCTTTCTTGTTCATAATTTGCGACCTTTCCACATCGCTGCTGATTTGCAGAATCCCGTCTTTATTGATGCGGTTTTTTAGTTTTTTCGAAATAATTGCTTTCTGTTCTTCGCTTAAAACCTGCGAATTAAGTACATCAAAAGACAGCAGAACTTTAGTTTCTACCTTGTTCACGTTTTGCCCGCCGCTTCCGCTGCTGCGAACGGTCGAAAACGTGCATTCATCTATGAGTTTATCTATATCTGCAATCATCCTAAACCGTAAAATTTCCGTTGTTTCCAAACAAAGATAATCTTTTTCGGCTTTAAAATAAAAACAGTTTCTAAATAATCTTTTTCGTCAATCTTTTTCCTTAAATTTGTGCATTGAGAAAAATTCATCAATTAACAGAACATAAATGAAACCAACATTATTTGTATTAGCAGCCGGAATGGGAAGCCGTTACGGCGGTTTGAAGCAGTTAGACGGCCTTGGCCCGAACGGTGAAACCATTATGGATTATTCCATTTACGATGCGGTAAATGCCGGATTCGGAAAGCTGGTGTTTGTCATTCGTCAGTCGTTTGAGGAAGATTTCAGGGAGAAAATCGTGAAAAAATACGAAAAGCAAATTCCTGTTGAGCTTGTTTTTCAGGAACTGGATAAGTTGCCCGAAGGTTTTACTCCACATCCCGACAGGGTTAAGCCATGGGGAACAAACCACGCGGTAATGATGGGCAAAGACGTAATCCACGAACCGTTTGCCGTGATCAATGCCGACGATTTTTACGGCCGCGAAAGTTTCAAGGTGTTGGCCGATTACCTGAAAACGCTGGAAAATTCGGAAAACAAGTATTGTATGGTTGGCTATCGGGTGGGGAACACGCTTTCGGAAAGCGGAACGGTTGCCCGCGGCGTTTGTGAAACCGATGATGCCGACAATCTCACCGGCGTTGTGGAACGCACTCAGATAAAACGCATTGACGGCGCGGTGAAATACAAGGAAGAAAACGATAAATGGATTGCCATTGACGATAACACGCCTGTTTCTATGAATATGTGGGGTTTCACGCCCGATTATTTCAAGCATTCCGACGATTATTTCGTGCATTTTTTAAAGGAAAACGCAGAAAACATAAAAGCCGAATATTTTATCCCGTTGTTGGTTAACAACTTGATTGTAACAGGAGTTTCATCGGTAAAAGTGCTGGATACGCCATCCAAATGGTTTGGTGTAACCTACGCCGAAGATCGTCCCGAAGTAGTGGCCAAGTTACAAAAACTCGCCGACGATGGAATTTATCCGTCGCCGTTGTGGTAAGAAAAACCGGTAGAATCTGAATGCTCGATATCCTTATCATATTATTTCTAATTATTCTGAATGGCTTTTTTGCCATGTCGGAAATTGCTGTGGTATCGGCAAAAAAGACCAAGCTCGAAGGCGAACGCAAAAAAGGGAATAAAGGGGCAAAAAAGGCATTGGAACTGCAATCCAACCCCGATAGTTTTCTTTCGTCGGTGCAAGTGGGTATTACGCTTATCGGCATTGTGAATGGAGCTTACGGAGGCGCCACGCTGTCGGTTTACTTGAAACCGTTTTTCGATGGGTTTGCCTGGAGCGCACCCTATGCAGAAACCATTTCCTTGGTAATTGTTGTAGTTGCCATCACTTATTTGTCGATAGTTATCGGCGAACTGGTTCCGAAAACCATCGCGCTAAACAACGCCGAAAAAGTGGCCATTGCCGTGTCGCGTCCCATACATTTTGTGAGCATCATTTTTTATCCTTTCGTGCAGTTTTTGGCCGTTTCCACCAGTTTGTTCAACAAAATTATCGGATTGAAACCCAAAGACGATGTGATATCGGAAATGGAGCTTCGGGCAATGCTGAAAACCGCGTCAAAAGAAGGGGTCATCGAAAGGGAAGAGAACATTATTCACGAACAGGTTTTCTATTTTTCCGACAAACGGGCACGCCATTTAATGACTCACCGAACCGATGTGGAGTGGGTGGATATGTCGAACGAGAAACAGGAAGTAATAGCCGATTTGCTGCAAACCAGACACAGCAGAGTGCTCGTCTGCAACAAAACGTTGGATGAGTTTGTGGGCATTGTGTCGATGAAGGAATTGTTTTCGGAATTGTACAAAATTGGCGATATCGACATTCAAAAACTGGTTCAGGAGCCGTTGATAATTCCATCCACGCTTCGTGCACGGAAAGTGCTGGAGCAGTTTCGGCAAAAGCACAAATTTTTCGCCGTTGTGGTTGACGAGTACGGAAGCCTGGACGGCATTATCACGCTTCACGATATTATCGAAAACCTGGTAGGCTCCATTCCTAATGAGAACGAAATTGAAGAACCCGATATTTTTATGCGAAACGAAAATTCGGCATTAATTAACGGTGAAGCGCCCATAGAAGTGCTGACTTTTTTCATCGATGACTTTATTATCGATTTCGAAGAAATAGATTACTCCACCGTTGCCGGATTTGTGTTGTCGAACATCAATAAAATCCCGCAGGTGGGAGACGTTTTCGAATACGAAAACACAACTTTCGAAATTGTGGATGTGGACGGAAATAAGATTGACAAGGTAATGGTGACCAAAAAGACAAAAACGCATCAGGATTAGTTGTGATTCTTTTGCATAAGCTATGTATGATTTAAAACAAGTAATAAACAATAAATAAGCCGGTTGTGATGTTTCTGGATGAACGTGTGTTGCTCGAAAAAAGAATGTTGCGCACAAAAATATGTTTTATAACACATTTTTAAATTCGTTGTGTAATTTAAAAATGTGTTATTTTTACACGAATTTTCAAAGAGAGAATCCAGTCTTCATCACCATCTTATTTTTAAAACCTCAAAAAAACATGGATAATATGTATAGCAAGTCCGGTTTGCTATCAAGCGCGTTCGAAAAAGAAATCGATGGAAAGCAAACCGGCTTATACGTTCTTACCAATGATATTGGAAGCGAAATTACAGTTACAAACTACGGTGCCAAAATTGTTTCGTTGATGGTTCCCGATAAAAACGGAAACCTGGTTGACGTTGTGTTGGGACATTCTTCCATCGATGAATACCTCAATTCGGAAGAACCCTATTTCGGCGCTGTCTGCGGAAGAACGGGAAACCGAATTGCCAACGGCAAATTCACGCTGGACGGAAAAGAATATACGCTGGCAATAAACAACGGCCCCAATAATCTTCACGGCGGCTTGAAAGGATTTAATGCCGTGGTTTGGGATGTGAAAAATATTTCGAAAAACAGCATCGAGTTGTTTTATCTGTCGCCCGATGGCGAAGAAGGTTACCCCGGAAATTTGTCGGTAACAATTACTTACACGTTAACCGATGATAATGCACTGGATATCGTGTA
>CAKTUP010000175.1 GCA_934621705.1 uncultured Petrimonas sp. | reverse complement strand
CTTTTTCGTTTTTCTTCCCGTTTTTGGCGTTCCGTCCACGCTTGTTTTTTGAGCATCCACCGGTCGTGTTCCGCTCTTAAATCAGCCGGACATACAAATTTGGCGTTGGATAAATCTTTCCCGAAAAACCGCAGTAAATCCACGTAATCGCACCACAACGAGGCATCCGAAACGGTGTACTTGTTGCGAATACAAATCCGAATGCTTGCCCAAAAATCATCCAAACTTTGCGAACGTTTGATAGAAAAATAACGAAATAACTCAATCTGCTTTGATTTCAGCAAGGTTTCCATCCGACTGTCGGACAAGATGTTTCGTAAAAAGTTTCGGGGCGAAAGCCCGTGAAAATCGCCACGAAAACCGTTGCGTTTCACTTCGGGAATAAAGCGTCTGTGCGGATAGGTGGAGATGGGCGAAATAAAATGTGCATCTCGTTCTCGGCGTATTTCGAGGTCGGACGACCAATTCCAAACATCGCAATAAAACACGCTCATACATCGCGAACGTGCCATTATCTCGCACTTTCCACTCGGCGCTATCCAATGTTGCACCGCTTCCCGACAAAATAAACGTGCCGGATTACCTACACGGCAATGTTTTTCCAAAAAGAAATACCGCAATACTTGGAAATCACCGCAAACGGTTATCATCCCGAAATATTCTTTTTGAGAAAATGTCTGTTTTCGGGTGTCAATTACCGTTAAATTTGTTCCGCAATGTGGACACGTGCAACCGCAAAGGCTTTCTGCTAAGAGGTGTCCGCCATTCCACAAATGTCCGCATTCCAAACACGTGAGCGTTCCGTTTTTCAGCCGTCGGGCTTGGTGTTCAAAACAGTTCTGAAATGCCCAATCCTGCTGTTTTTGAGTGATTTTGGCAAGTAGCTTACTTTGTTCGGCGACCTTTTTCTGTAATAAAGTTCTCGGTTTCATTCGTCGAAAAGGCTTTTTTGAACGCTTGGTTCGGGTTGTAGATTCGGGCGTTTTCTCGCTTTTGTCATTCGCTCGTGAAACTCATTTTCGGCTCGCTTAATGGCGTTCTGCCGTGCCTGTTCTTTTTCTTCGGCGGTCAGTTCAATATGTTCGTTGATAACCACCCTGCAATTGATTGGATTACCGACTTCAATATTCGGCTCGTCCCAGTAATCAGTAGCCCACGAGTGGATTTCTTCATCGGCAAAACCATTGCATCCGCTCTGTTTCACGCAATTGAGTATGTAAGTACAACAATCGTCCATATTCTTATCGGGATTGCTGAATGACACGGCAAAGAGTTCGTCCGTTTCGGCTCGGTCTCGCAAATAGGTTTGTATGGTGTGCTTAAAATGTTCTGTTGATTTCATTTTTCTGACTGTTTAGCCCCCAAACCCCCAAATATAGGGGCTTTATATGGGCGGTTAATTAATAAAGTTGAATAATTTTGATGCTTTCTTGATGATGGTTCAGAATGTCTTTTATCGGAAATTCCGATGTATAAAACTCATCGCCGGAATGCTTTCCGTGTGCGGTGTAGATTGCCGTTCCATAACGGTATAAAGATAAGCGGTACGTGTCCAATCGGTTTTCCGGCACAAGAAATGTTTCCTGCTCGTTCTCGTCCAATTCCACAAAAGTCCAGTCTTTTTCGCCCAAAACTTGGTTCATTTCGGTTTGCGTTTTCTCGTCTGCACGGTAAAAATCAACCGATGTGTCGTAATAATTGAGCGATGCAAAACCGTATCCGCTTTCAACCAATTGAAGTGATTTCAACCGTTGTTGCATCTGTTCTTTCCACTCTGCCGTGCAACGGATTAAAGCAAAGTAGCAGTTGTCCCAATCGCTGTCGGTATCGGCTTTTAGCAAAATATAGTCTGTGATACTTGATGTTGTTTTCATTTTCTGAGTGTTTTGATTGTTAAAATAAAGTTGCCAAAATCAACCCGATTACGGCGATGATAAGCGCCCATCTCAGCACCTTGAAGAAAATGTAAAACGTTGTGCGAATGATGAATTTCAGCACGGTAAACGCCGTTACAATCAATGCAAGCGTTACCATTTCTTGGGTGGCGATAACCGAAACGGCGTAAACCGTTCCGATTATCAGAATTAAAGCTATTATCAGCCGTAATGGGATTGATTTCATCGTGTTTAGTGTTTAGTCGGATGAACTTCCACTATTTCTTGAATGCGTCCGAAGAGTACACTTCGCAAACTCGTCTTGTCGGGAGCGTAGTACTCAAACCAATGGTCGTACTGCTTTACCACGAACTTTTTCAGCACGTCCGAAAAGTCGAAACGATAACCCATTAGTGGAACTGCTGTTCTAAAATAGCTGTTACTTCTCACGTTTTCGGCAAGCCAATTCTTCTCGGCTCTGTTCATTTTCCCGCCTTTATTGAGTTTCTCTTTCAGCAGATATACTCTGCTCATTGTGTGTTGTTCCAAAGGAGGAACTTCATACGATACGAATTTGGTGGCAATGGGTTTCATACGGCTTGTTTTTGAGGATTAAGACTAAAAAAATGATGTAATACGACTTCCAAAAAAGTATCGGGATGGATGTAGTTTTCAAATGGCATTTCTACGCTCTGCACCTCTTTCCCGAAACAATCCCAATCCACATAATCTGCCAACTTGAACAGTTTTACCGCTTTTCCTGTGATATAAGCCGTCAGAAATTCCGACTTGTAACCCACTTGGCACATTAAAAATTCGCACTTACTCAAAGGCTCATTGCCCTCTACCACTGCCATTAACAGCACCTTTGCTTCCCCCGATTTAATGCGGTAATGAGAGGAGGTGTTATCTTTGTTTCCCAAAACCAATTCGTTATTTTCATTTTCTTTTTTCATAATTTCTGACATTTTTTTAATGCGTCCAAAGAGCCGGAGTATGTTGATTTTGTTTCGAGGGCGCCAAAAAGGTAGTGCGGGGACTAAGGCAAGGTTTTTTGGAAAAATACGCTCGCCCGATAGGGAAAGAGGAAGATTTTTTCAAAAACCCGCGAGGGCTTGACCTTGCCGACGGCAACGCACGATTTACCTTTGCACTCGAAAAAATCGACATACTGTGGCTTTTTACCGTAAGGAAAACGGGAAGAAATTATCGAAAGAAAATGATTAATCGTAAGTGGAAGAAAGACAGGGTTATCTCGTAAAAGGATGGCGAAACGAGATTTTTTTGCATAAAAATAAAGCCGTAACCGTTCGCAAAAAGCGTTTAATAGATTATCTTTGGCGAAAATTTTTAAATTAGAACAACAATGCAAACATTAGTAAACAGCATCAACGAACAAATCGTGGCGTTTCAGGAAAACGCCAAACAACAAGTAGAAACAGGAAATAAAGCGGCAGGCGGACGCGCCCGGAAAGCCAGTTTGGAACTTGAAAAACTACTGAAACAATTCCGCAAACAATCTATCGAAGCAGGAAAATAAAAGCTGATTTGTAAAAAAAGAAAATGAGCCAAAGCGGGAATGGTCCGAAGAGTTTTCGGGCGTTTCTGCTTTGGCTTTTTTTCGTTTCCAATAAAGTCCGGCGAGGCTTTTCGGATGATTTTTTGAACCTGAATGAAACGGAGTGTCAGCGTAGTGATTGAACGGCTTCAAACCAAATCAGACGATGTGCCGCAGATGGAAA
>CAKTUP010000174.1 GCA_934621705.1 uncultured Petrimonas sp. | reverse complement strand
GAAAAATTATATAACCCCCCAAGGGGTCATAGTCATTGTGAAAGGAATTGTGTATGTTGAGTGTGAAAAATTCATCGTAACGTATAAATATGTTGCAAAGATAAAGGAATAATTGAAGAAAATGATGAAAATGGATGGAAAAATAGTTTGTAGTTTATAATTTATAGTTTTGAGAAGGTGGTGGGAGTTTGTTGAATTGTGATTTGTGTGTTTTGAATCGTGGGTTACAACCGTTGAATTTGGATTTATATCCTTTGAAGTGCGATTTATGCTTGTTGAATTATGATTTGAGCCTATTGAATATTGAATTGCCTTCGTTGAACACTGATTTGCTTTTGTTGAAACAGAAATTGTGGTTGTTGAATTGCACGCTGCAGGTATCGATTTTAATGCTGTCTTTGTCTAAATTGGGTTTTTCTTTATTGAATATTGGTTTATGAGCGTTGAACTCCGATTTATGCCTATTGAACTTGAATTTACGCATGTTGAACTAAAAAGTGCCTTGGTTGAACGAAAGGCGCTTTTGGTTGAACTAAACAACTTGCTTATCGACACATTTATTCCGCCGGACTTTCTTCCTGAACCGGTTTTTGTGAGCGGTATCCCTGATTGCGTAATACGGTTTTGAAGGAAAATTTTGCTTGTTCCACGGGTTGACCTTTGTAGAAACTGCGGGCAATTTTGCTTATTCCCATCACGGTTGAATAGAGGGCATTAAGCTCCTGCTTATTGGCATCGGTGATGGTCTTTTTCTCGCTCTTGAACCTTTCTTGCCGGATGTTTGCTTCGATGTATGTATCGGCATGGGCCAGAATATTTTCGATGGTTTGCGGCGACATTCCCTTGTCTTGAAGTTCGGTTTTTAACTCGGGGGTAATGCCGGTTTTTACGCGTTGCAGCAGTTGTGCCAGCGATTCCTGGTCGTTTTTGTACCCTTTAAGGGTTACACCGGCGCTTTTAAATCCCAGGAGATTGAGGAGTTCTTCGGCTCGGGTGGGGTTGTCGGAATAATCGGCTTTGAGTTGTACGCGAAAGTCCGATAATTCGCCCAGGATTATTTGTCTGAGTTCGGTAACCGTTTTTGTGTAGCGACTCAGTTCGGTTACGTTGCTAATACCCAGAATGGTTGAAAAAGCACTCAAAATACGGGCGCGCAGGTCTTGAAAGTAGGGCGCTTTCCAAATGGGGCGCTTGGCTGATAAAAAATCTTCGGCAGCAATGGCCGAGTCAATCATGGTGAGGATTGCGGTGAGCATTCCTACGTCGGGGGCGGAGTAGATTCTTTGTGTTGCCATACGATTTAATTTTATTGTTAGAGAAAAGATTATCTGATATTTGGATAACGAGAATGGGGGTGAAAAGTTTAGTAGATAATGGGATTTAGAGATATTTAACAATGATGGAGGGATCTTAATGATTATTCATCGATTCGATAAAAAATGTAAAACTCCTGCTTTCAGGGGTAATTGTGTACTCGGAATGTACCTGCGCTCCCCAAGTATTATCACCTCCTATCCCCATTTGGGCATCATCGATATTTATCCAAATCATCTCTTTTTTTGTGATGCTCCCACCATGTTTTCTTTCCTGATTGAAAGGGATATAATCGATGTCTTCCTGTGGAAAATTCCATGCACTTACACTGAGCGGTTTTTCACCCGATATCCGGAGTCCTTTTCCAAGACTATTTTGCAGAACTACCCATCGGACATCGCACTTGTTCCCAGTTTCCTGGGGGCGAATATAAGGATGAAATTCATCCCAAACAGTTGAATTATAAACTCCTATGAAAGCTGATGTTTTTCGATCAGAATAATTTTCGTGTGGACCGCGACCAAACCAACTCATTTTTTCAAATTCTGCGGGAATAACCATATACATCCCAAATCGAGGTATTTCGGGTAGAGGCTTTTTACCGGGTTGAAAATTTACGGTAACCTTTATTTTTCCTGACGAATCAATTCTATAAGTTAGGTTTAAGATAGAATTTTGACGAATCATTTCATAATTGGTTGTTACCAGAACAATCTGATCAGATAATTTCTCAACATCCATTTTTGTCAATCTTAAATCATTCTCAACATTTTTCCACAACCCACAACGAGTGGAAGTTCCGTTTGCCACATCATTATCGGTAAGCGGACGCCAAAAATTGGGTGTTAAAGCTGTATTAATCATTTCTTGTTGCTCGTATGTAAGACTTTCCATTTTTCCGCTTGTTTTGTTGAATGAGACTGCAAAAGTTGCTCCCCTAACAAAAGCGTTGTTTTCATCTTCTATCAGTTTGAGGGGCGAAAATTGATTCAAATTGGTTAAATATGCGTCGGACTCAGCATTCCCTTTGTGCAATTGCCATTGTTCTGCAGCAATTATATGTCCTTTTGGCAAACAATCGGTTTCTTTCTTGCTATATGCCTCAATTTTCAAGAAAAATTCTCTGTTATCGTATGATAGATTTTCAATTGGAAGTTGAATTGTTTTTGTTTCACCGGGTAAGATTTCTGGGAAACTATCGGTTCCCCTTTTAACTGCTTCTCCGTCTGCTTCTATAACCCATCGGAAATCGTAATCTTCTAATGAAATAAAGAAAAATCTGTTGGTAATGTTCAACTGATTGTTTGTAAATGTTACTGGTTCAAAAAGAATGTTTTGATATACTTTTTTTACCTCGTGAATATGTGGATGCAATTTTCTGTCGGCTGTTACTAATCCATTTGCACAAAAATTTGAATCGTTAGGTACACCAACGAATCCTAAATCGCCTCCATAAGCCCAAATAGCATTTGCATCCTTGTCTTTTTTTCGAAATGTCTGATCTACCCAGTCCCAAATAAATCCACCTTGCAATTGGTCGTATTTGTAAATTAAATCCCAATAATCTTGCAGATTTCCAACGCTATTACCCATAGCATGAGCGTATTCACATAATATAAGCGGACGTGATTGTCGCTGATTTACATGCTCTCTCAAACGCCAGATACGTGCATACATTGGACAATAAATATCGGAAAGGCCTTCTGTTCTGGCCCCCTCGTATTGAACAGGACGGGATGGGTCGAATTTTTTCGTCCAATGATAAATGGTTTCAAAGTTCTTTCCATATCCCGACTCATTGCCTAATGACCAAATTAATATAGACGTAAAGTTTCTGTCGCGCTTTACCATACGTGTCATACGTTCCATGAAAGGAGTTTCCCAATCGGGATAATTTGCTAAAGTTTTATCATTGTGAAAATCCATCCCATGGCTTTCGATATTGGCTTCGTCGATTACATACAAACCTAATCGATCACAAAGAGCATACCATTGCGGATTGTTTGGATAATGACTGCAACGTACAGCATTAATGTTGAATTGCTTCATCAGCAAAATATCTTCTATCATGCTTTCAACTGTAATTGTTCGTCCATTGTCCGGATCGTGTTCATGCCTGTTTACTCCTTTGAAGAGTATGGGCTTATTGTTTAATAAAAATAATCCGTTTCGCATTTCGATTTGCCGGAAACCAAAAAAATGACAGAAAGACTCCAGAACATTTCCTTTATTATCGTACATAGTAACAATCAATTTGTATAAATTCGGCTGCTCGGAACTCCAATTTTTCACGTTTGATATGTTCTTCGAAAAAGCAATAAGTGTATCAGTGGATGAGGTAAGTTTATAAC
>CAKTUP010000173.1 GCA_934621705.1 uncultured Petrimonas sp. | reverse complement strand
GAGTCCACGTCAACAAGACACTTCCAATAACATCACCGATTGTTATCCAGAATGCATCAATTCCTATTTCTCCAAAATTTTCGATGAGCTCTTTGTTCGAGCCGACCTCAATTCCTAAGAGAAAAAGCAACAGCCATATGAGTATGGTAATAACTAAAGATATTTTGTCAAACAATTTATTGTTTAGGAAAACTCCAACAAGAATACCAATAATCATAAAGGAAATAACGAGAAACATAGTTTTTACAAGTAAAAATAAGTTTTAAATCCTATTTAATTATTTAATTACTGGATAAATATCAAAACTAAATGTCATGTTGTTGGCCGGAATCAAATATTGTTGATGGGGAAAAGCACCCCAAGTCGTGTCGCCTCCCAACCCCATTTGTTTAAAATCAATATTAAGTGATACCATATCTTTGGGTTGAATATCGCTGATATGTCGCTGATGTTTTTTATTATCAACTTCACTTAAATCGTCGGTTGGAAACACATACGCGCTTGCACTAAAAAGAGGTTTCCCCGTTATTTTTATGCCGTTTCCACTTTCATCGGTTAGCATCATCCAGCGAACATCGGTTTTATTTCCGTTTTCTTGTGGTCTGTCGTAAGGAAAGTATTGTTCCCAAACACTTCCGCTATAAAGTCCTACAAACGCACTTGTTTTCCGGTCTATATAACTTTCATGGGGACCTCTTCCGAACCAACTCATTTGATTATAATCTTTTTTAAGCGTAAGGTTTATACCAAAACGGGGTAGTAATGGCAATGTGTCATTTTGAGGAATCAATGAGCACTTTACATTTATATTTCCATTTCCGTAAACAGTATAATTTACAACATAGTCAGCATCAACAGTTGTTAATTTATAATCGGATTGGATTTCGCAACTGTAATCGTCGGCTTTTATTATTTCGGTTTTTATTAGCTTCGCCGTTTTTCCTGCATTTCGCCATGGTTCGCACATTGTTGCAAGCGTAGACCCCAGGTCGTTGTCGGTTGATGGGCGCCAAAAGTTGGGAGTCATTTCCACGAGCAATAGTTCTTTATCTTTAATCTTTACAGACGATAATGCTCCGGTTTGGCGATTAAACTCAGCACTTAAAACCTGATTATTGAGGTGAAAGTTGCTTTTTTGTTCGATTAGCTGCAGTGGTTTATTCTCTTTTTCTAAAACAATCGCCGGAAGGCTATACACCAGATGCTGTTCGCGAGCTATTACAGTTCCCGCTCTTAATAATCCATCATCGCGTTTTTGAGTAGCATACAAATTCAGGAAATATTCATGTCCGGGTTTAAATGAAATATTGGGGAAAGATGTTTTTATGATTGCTGTTTCCTGCGGCATTAACGATACGTTCTCGATTGTGCCTTCACCTATTTTCTTTCCGTTTTCCTCCAATATCCATGAAAAATTAAAATCGTGGAGATTGGTGAAAAAGAATTTGTTTTCAACTTCTAACAGTCCGTTATCGAAATTCAAAAGTTTGAATCCGATGTTTTGGTATACTTTTTTCACTTCATATAAGTGAGGTTTTGGAGTGCGGTCTGCAGCAACAAGTCCGTTCATACAAAAATTAGCACTGCTGGGGACTTTTTCTTGTCCGGGTGCCATATCGCCTCCGTAAGCCCAATAAAAGCGCCCATCTTCTGTTTTCTGTGCAAAACCTTGATCAACCCAATCCCAGATGAAACCACCTTGTAAAACCGGATATTCTTCGATAACATTCCAGTAATCTTGTAGGTTTCCCACACTGTTTCCCATGGCATGTGCATATTCACATAAAATAAGGGGTTTGGTAGGCATATACAATGCGTGGTTAATAAGAACATCTAATTTTTTGTACATAGGACAGTATATATCCGTATAAGGTCCTTTAATTCCGTCTTCGGAGTGGATGGGGCGTTTTGATCTGTCGCGTTGTTTTACCCATGTATATGTTGCGGCGAAATTAACTCCTTCGCCTGACTCGTTTCCCAATGACCAGATAATTACGGATGGATGATTTTTGTCTCGTTCAAACATTCGTTCTGTCCTATCAATAAATGCTTTTTGCCATTCAGGTTGATTAGCGAGGCATTTGTCTGGCTGATACCCCATTCCGTGCGATTCAATATTCGCTTCGTCAACTACATACAATCCGTAAATATCACACAATTCATACCATCTGGGATCGTTAGGATAGTGAGATGTGCGCACGCTGTTAATGTTATTTTCCTTCATCAGCCGAATGTCATGTATCATGGATTCTTCAGAAATAATGTGTCCTGTATAAGGGTCGTGTTCGTGTCGATTAACCCCTTTTATATAAATTGGCTGACCATTAACAAGTAATTGTGCATGTTTGATTTCCACTTTACGGAAGCCAATATTGCGAGAAATAACTTCTGTCAATTTACCGTTCTCGAAAATAGATAGCTGTAGTTGATATAAATTGGGATTTTCGGCGCTCCACAGTAGAGGAGCATCAATGTGCCTTTTGAAAATTACCTGTTCCGTACCCGGAACAGCTTTTCGTTCTTGGAAAAGAATTTTGCCTGATTTGTCTGAAAGTTCGACTTGAACATCAGATTTCTTTACATTTTTTGTCCCTGCATTTTCCACATCAATATAAAGCTCCAGCATGGCGTTTCTGTAATCTTTATCTAAATCGGTAACTACCTCGAAGTCGCGAATATGAGTGAAAGGGCGGGCATATATATATACATCGCGTTGAATGCCGGCTAAACGCCAGAAATCTTGATCTTCGAGATAATAACCGTCGCTGAATTTAAAAACTTGTACGGCAATTTCGTTTTTACCTACACGCATCGCTTTTGTAATATCGAATTCCGAAGGTGTTTTTGAATCCTGTGAATATCCGATCATTGTACCATTTACCCAAACGTAATATGCCGATGCTACGCTTCCGAAATGAAGAACAATTTGTCGGCCTTTCCAATTGTCGGAAATTGTAAACTCTCTTTTATAAGAGCCCACAGGGCTATTTTCTTCGGGTATGAGCGGTGGATTTTTCTCAATTCCGTATCCGCCCGAAACATAAAACGGATATCCAAAGCCTTCCAATTCCCAATTTGCCGGAACGTTTATATCATCCCAATTCGAAGTGTCGAACCCTTCCTGGAAAAATGTCAACGGGCGATCCTTAACTCTTGGGACAAAGTGGAATTTCCACTTGCCGTTCAGCAAAAGGAAATAAGGTGAGTCTTGCATTCGGTTCTCTTTTGCCAATTCTTTTGAATGAAAAGCGTAAAAAGTTGCGGCGGAAGGAAGTCTGTTTCGACTCAAAATGTTGAAATTTTCCCAATCGTTGTCGGAATGAGGATATTTATTTTGTTGGATTTTTGCTTCTTTTTGTTCAGTATTGTTTTCTCTTTGAAAAGGAATTCCTTCATTTTGAGAAAAAACATTTTCATTTGATATAATGAGAAATAGAAATATTATAAGGGTAAAAAACTTGTTCATTGTGTAATAATTGATGATTGGTTTCGATAGCTTACAAAGGAAAGTCAAAGAATTAATATTTAACAATTCTTTTTATTCAAGAAGTTTTTCATCAAAAAAGATATCCGAGAAACGCATCAAATTTAGGTTCAACGCTTCTCGGATATTCAATAATGTTTTTACTTACTGAAATTTGGGTTTTGTTCCCAATCAGGATTCAGCAAAAATTCATCGTGTGGTATAGGAAATAAAGTATGTTTTGTTTCTACAAAGTTCTCTA
>CAKTUP010000172.1 GCA_934621705.1 uncultured Petrimonas sp. | reverse complement strand
CTATATATTTCTCACCTTTCGATACAAAAATAATTCTCAATGTGCCGAGCGAAACATCAAAAATTCGCCCGAAAAATATCACAATCGGCAAAAGCCAGGGATAAATATCTAAAAAATCAAACATGTTCAATTTACGATTTACGATTTCGGATTTGCGATGTAAAATCGCCCGAAATCTATTGTTATTAAATTATTGATTGCAGGTAGGAAATAAAACCTGCAATATCCTCCTTCGTGGTGTTCCACGAGCAAACAAGGCGGCGTTCGTTACGCGCTTCGTTCCAGTCATAAAAGAAATACCGCTCCCTGAGTTTATTGGTTTTTTCTTCCGAAAGAATGAAAAACACGGCATTCGATTGTACTTCCTGTGTGAGTTCAACGCCGGCTTTTCGCATTTCGTCGGCAAGTTTTTGCGCCGAAGCATTCGATTTTCTCGCATTTTCCAGCCAAATCCCTTCGTTGAAATACGGAATAAACTGTGCCGAAATAAACCGCATTTTAGAATAAAGTTGAGTCGTTTGTTTGCGGTAATATTTTATGTTTTCAGCCAGTTCCTTGCGAAGCGGAACAAGCACTTCGCCCATCATCAACCCGTTTTTGGTGCCGCCGAAAGTAAAAATATCCACGCCGCAATCCACGGTCATTTCTTTCAGCGAAACGTTCAGAAACACACAGGCATTGGCTATTCGGGTTCCGTCGATAAACAGATACATACCGTGTTCGTGCGCCAGATCGGCAAGCGATTTAATTTCGCCAGGCGTATAAGCCGTTCCCATTTCGGTGGTTTGCGAGATGGCGATAACCTTCGGTTGGGAATGATGCTCCACGCCGAATCCGTGCAACAGCGGCCGAACCAGCTCGGGAGTGAGTTTTCCGTCGGGAGTATCGATTTCTTTCAGCGGGCAACCGGTAAATTTCGTCGGTGCGCCGCATTCATCTACCGCAATGTGTGCCGTTGACGCGCAGATAATGCTGTGAAAAGGCAACGTACAGGCTTGCAAAGCGATAACATTAGCACCGGTTCCGTTGAAAACGAAATACGGCTCAATATCGTCTTTTCCAACCAGTCTTTTTACTGCATTTTCCGCTTCACGCGTCCAGTCGTCATCACCATAACCTATTGTGTGATTGCGGTTGGCATCTATTATCGCCTGCATCAGCTGCGGATGCACTCCCGAATTATTGTCGCTCCCAAAACTTCGCATAAAATTTTATTGTAAATGGAAATACAAAGGTACAAAACATTTGTGCGTTTTAATACAGGCGATGCCAAACTCATTTTGACGCAAAGCAGTTTTATTTGACGGGTAATGGATTTGGAGCAGATTTAAACTCGTCCGACAAATCTTCGAACAACTCTATTCCGAAATACCTGGAAGCGGCGGTAATATGGTCAAACACATCGGCCACAATATTTTCATACTCAGTCCACACGGTTGTATCGGTAAAGAAATACAGCTCCAGTGGAATACCTTTCGAGTCAATGGGCTGATGACGCACCATTATCATCATTTTTTTATTGGTATGCGGATGGCTGCGCAGGTAAGATTCAATATAAACACGATACAGCCCCATATTGGTGAGATTTCGCCCGTTCACCAAAAGCGATTTGTCCACATTGTTTTCGGCATTAAAATCCATTATCTCTTGCGCACGCATATTTACATAATCTTTAATAAGTTGAATTTTTTGGAAATAGGCCAGTTCATCTTCTTTCACAAAGCGGATAGAAGAAAGTTTCACAAAAATCTTCCGTTTCAGCCGTCTTCCACCGGCATCTTTCATTCCGCGCCAGTTCTGAAACGAATCCGACACCAGCGAATACGGCGGAATGGTGGTGATGGTTTTGTCGAAATTGCGGATTTTCACCGTGGTAAGCGTAATCTGAATTACATCGCCGTCGGCATCGTGCTTGGGCACGGTAATCCAGTCGCCGATGCGCACCATATCGTTTGCCGAAACCTGAATGCTGGCCACAAATCCCATAATGGTATCTTTGAAAACCAGCAGCAGAATGGCCGACGCGGCGCCCAGCCCGGTAATGAAATACATGGGATTCTTGCCCGAAAGAATCGAAAACAGGATGATGAAACCAAAAATATACAGGAAAATCTTCACTACCTGAATGTAACTGTCGATGGGTTTATCGTTCAGCCCTTGTTTCGTGCGAAGCGTATCGGCAAACGCATTCAGTACCGACATAATCAGCCAGATAATATAAAAAATCAGATAAATGTCGGCCAGTTTATGGGCAAAAGTCATCAGTTTGGGAAAACTGTCAAAAATAATCGGAATAGATCCTTTTACCAGACTAAACGGAATAATCATCGCCAAAAAGTGCGGAAACCTTCTGTTGAGCAGGTTCTTCAAAAACGACATTCGCGGCAGTTTCGACGCATGCGAAAGCATCGCACGCAAGATTATCCGTGTAACATATTGCAATACAAAAACCAAAACAACCAAAATCAACAACAAGAAAGCAAGATTGATGTAGTTTATCCATTTTTCGGCAAACCCTAAGTTTCTAAGCAGTTGCACCGACCATTCGCTGATAACGTTGGTAGATTGAGTGATTTTTTCTATTTCCTGTTCGTTCATATTTCGAGTGTTTTTAGATCCAAATGCAAAGATAAGAATTTTGATGAAGTCATTTACCGAATTAAAATTCGCTAACGAAATACTTCTATTTTTCACGGAATGGTTGTATATTTGCGTTTTTAGACACCAGATAAAAGATAAAAGATATCAGACGTTAAAAATCAACCGCCTGATAATTAGTATCCAATAGTCTGATGTCTGAAATCTGATGTCTAATAGTCTAAAAAATTGAAAATGGGAAAAGTATTGATTATCGGCGCCGGCGGCGTGGGAACGGTTGTTGCCAATAAAGTGGCGCAAAACAGCGATGTGTTTACCGATATTATGTTGGCAAGCCGCACAAAAAGCAAATGCGACGCCATTGCAAAAGACGTAAAACGCCGCACGGGCGTGAGCATACAAACCGCCAAAGTGGATGCCGACAGCGTACCGGAACTGGTGGCGCTGATGAACGATTTTAAACCGGAAATAGTGATCAACGTGGCGCTTCCGTATCAGGATCTGACGATTATGGATGCCTGTCTGGAATGCGGCGTTCATTATCTGGATACGGCAAACTACGAGCCAAAAGACGAAGCCAAATTCGAATACAGCTGGCAATGGGCGTATCAGGACAAATTCCGCGAAGCGGGGCTGACAGCCATTTTAGGTTGCGGGTTCGACCCGGGCGTAACCAGCATTTTCACGGCGTATGCCGCCAAGCATCATTTCGATGAAATTCATTATCTCGATATCGTGGATTGCAACGCGGGCGACCACGGAAAAGCATTTGCCACCAACTTCAACCCCGAAATAAACATTCGCGAAGTAACGCAAAAAGGCAAATATTGGGAAAACGGCAAATGGGTGGAAACCGAGCCGCACGAAATACACAAACCGCTCACCTACCCCAATATCGGGCCAAAGGAGTCGTATGTGATTTATCACGAAGAGCTGGAGTCGCTCGTGAAAAACTTCCCCACCCTCAAGCGTGCGCGCTTTTGGATGACCTTTGGGCAGGAATACCTCACGCACTTGCGTGTGATCCAAAACATCGGCATGGCGCGTATCGATGAAGTGGAATACAACGGGCAAAAAATCGTTCCCATTCAGTTCTTGAAAGCCGTCCTCCCCGACCCGGGCGATTTGGGCGAGAACTACACGGGCGAAACTTCCATCGGATGCCGCATTCGCGG
>CAKTUP010000171.1 GCA_934621705.1 uncultured Petrimonas sp. | reverse complement strand
GGATTAGCGGCTAAAAACTCTCTCACTTTTACCAAACCCTGAATGGACTGCCACGCTTTACCATAATCCAATTCCCTGTTATCCGGATTAAATACGACTTCAAAACCGTTTGGATAACGTAGATCGTAAGTTTTAACGTGTTCAAAAGAATTTGCAGGTTCAAGTTTTTCGGGAAACGTCATTTTGCCTAATCCCATCCAATGAATAGTACCAGCAAATAGAGTCTCATTCAATTCTTTGTAAATAAGTTTAACATTGCCAAAATCACTCGGTTCTACGTATTCGTTTATAATAGTAAAATTATCCGTTGGTTTTGAGAAACCGAATATGGTTCCACCTTCAAAAGTGTTCGTTGTGTAATCTACCTTTAGCATCAGAATTTGATTGGGTGCATCTGTGGCGAGATTTATATCCATATTATCAGAATTACAACCAAACAAGATGCCGATTAAAAATAGAAATAAGATTTTTGTTTTCATAAATGGACAGCTTTTAAATTTGTTCAAATATAGTTGATAAAAATGTTGTCTGTAATAAATAGATGAATTTTTTCGTAAAATGTTGCATCAAATACTAAAAAAATCGCCAATAACAGCAATAATTAACATATTAACTTCGATTTAAGCTTTATTTCTTGTATTTCAGTTGACTTTCAATTTTCTCTTTTTCTCTTTTTAACCTTTCCTCACGCTCAATTATCTTCGCTCGCTCTTCCACATTTTTCTCAAACGTTTCCACCTGTTTGCGTAACGTTTTAATTCCCTTGCTGTTTCTATTGAAATAAAAAACAGTATCTATGGCGGATAACTCTTCATCAGTGGCGTGGCCTATCATTTGGATGTAGCGAAACTTCAAATCGTTGTCCGAAAGTGTGGCGTTCTGATTTCTTAGCGAATTATTCCAAATAGCCATAACCAAAATAATTGCCATCAGTGAAAAGAAAAACGCCATTCCGAAACTGGATGTGGGCGTAAATTCAATTTTGCGTTTCTCGGAACGGATGGTGTTTTCAATGGCGTGTAATCTTTGGGATTGACTGTCGTAAAGATTTTCAATTGCCGATTTGAGTTCCAAATTTTCGTTGTTGTCGCTTACTTCGGGCTGGCTTTGTCCGATTTTCTCGATTTGCCGGCTCGCTTTGTCCAGCTTTTGGTTGATTTCTTCAAACATCATCAGGATGTTTTCATTGCTTGTTGTAGTCATAATTTCTTGTTTTAAAGTGAATGTTTTTTATCGTATTCTGCGCATTCTCATTTTGCTTTGTGCCTGCCGTTTTCTTGCTTTCAGCGCAAGAATATAATCGGCAAGCGTGGCGTCGTAATGCGGGCCGCTCGGTTCGAGAAACGATCCCAGGGAATCCCCAAGAAATGAGAAAAGCGAGTCAATGACTCCGATTACTTCGTTGGTTAGCGATAGTTGATTATACAGCAAATTATCCAATTGTCGTTCGGATTCCTGTATCGTTTCAAGGGCGTTATCTTTGATTTCCCGGTCGATTTTCGAAAAACTGCATTCCCTGTCCACTTTTGAACCACTCATCCTTAAACCGTCTTTTTCGAAGATAATTCCCTGGATTTTGTCGGTACTTCCGCTCGTCTTAAATTGAAACGTGATGCCGTCTTTTTTCAATTGCTTTTCCAATTCTTCCCACGTTTTGCATTTGGGAATAGCACGTTTTAATGCATCGTAAATTTCGTATTTGGTTTTGTCGTTTCCGATCAACCGTTCGCGGTTTACGTTTTCTTTTCCCGAAGCAAAATATAAACCGTGCGCTTTGGTCAGTTCTTTGCAAACGGCGGTACTGCGGTATTTTTCGTTCTTGTCCGATATCAGCTTGCCGTCGTTATCAATGCGGTTGATGCAGAGATGGATATGCGGATGCTGTCGGTCGTGGTGGCGGACAATCAAATATTGCGTGTTTCGGATGTTCATTTTTTGCAGGTATTCTTCGGCAATTTTTACCATTTTATTGTTGGTCAATTTATGCTTATCCTGTTCCGAGAAATTGAGCGAGATATGCCAAACGGGTTTCTTAACGTTTGGGTGCATCGATGCTTGCATCTCGAAACTTTTCACCGTGAGTTCCTTCGGTTCCATTCGGACGCCTTCGGCTTTCAGTATTTCAGCTTTTTCTTTTTTGCTGAGCATATAGCCAACGGCTCCCGAAAAACTTGTCCCTTTTATGATTTTTGCCGTCATAGCCGGATGTGTTTTAACAGTTCGTCCAATTCTGCCATAAGGTCTTTAGCCTTTATTTCGATATACCATACGCCTTGGGTGTGTGCCAATTTTACGAGCTGGTTCAGGTTGTTGCTTTCTCCGCTTATTTGACTCAACACGTTGTTTTGTTCCGGAGTGAATCGTTGCCTGACTTCTCCGGTCAGTATAAACTCCCGAAGGAAATCGCACCGGTTTTTTCCGGCTGTGCGTGCCTTGCTTTTGAGTTGAAAATATTCGTTCGTGTTCAGTTTTAAGGATAGCCGGTACCTGCGTTTTTCGGCTAAACTTTTGGCGGGGCGTCCGCCTTTTTTTGTGGGTATTTTTGATGTCATTTCTGTGCTTGTTTATGGGTGAAAAATGGAGACCAACGGGATGAAAAACAAGGTTTCGGGCTGCCCGAAACACAAACTTGCTTCTTACATTCTTCGAGATTCGTGCTTCGTTGTTCATTCAGCGAATTTAACCTTGTTTTCATCTCATATTGTCCGGTTTTCGGATGTGCTATGGTCTGTAATTAGAATTTCATCCGCTTGGATTTTACAATATTTTGAGTAGTCTTTTGTCGGATCATCCGTTGCAAAAAGTCGTTTAAATCGTTATCGTTTGCATAGAGGTTGGAACAGTCGGTTACCGGAAATCCCATTTTTTTAAGTTTCTGCATTGCCGTTTTTCCACCTTCGTCGTTATCGAGATAAGCGTAAATTTGGGCGTGTTTTGAAAGAAGCGGAAGGGCTTTTTCGAGGTTACCCGTGGAGTTCAACACCACTGCCGATTCCGGTGAAAGACTTTTTTCTTTCATCGGATATAAAGTCAGGTAGCTTAAAAAGTCGGTAAACCCTTCGAACAGATTACAGGTAGTTGAGTTGTGGTCAAAGGTGGTTATCGTTTTGGGCGGATAACATCCCTGGAAGTCGGGGTTTCTGAGTTCAAAACCTCCTTTGTCGTTTTTAAATCCCAATGCGGAGTACTCTCTGCCGTTTACGTCGTAATAAACGGCGGTCAGGTATTCTTTCGTTAAGTCAGAAGGAATACCTCTGTCCCGAATGTACTTTTCGAGGTGGGGCGGAAGAGATGACTCGACGCGAAGCAATTTCATCCGGCCGGCCGATTCCTTAGGGGAAGAAAAAGCGGGCTTGACGATTACAGGAAAGTCGCCTTTTTCTTCCAAGTGTCTTACGGCTTGAATAAAGGAATATTGTTTCATTTTCATTATTAAGTCGATGATGCTTCCGCCTTCTTCGCTTCCGAAATCGCGCCAAAGGTTGTCTTTGTAATCCACCTTGAAGCTGGGCTTGCGTTCGTTGCGGAACGGACTTTTGTATAGGGCGTATGTGGCGTATTCTCTTGCCGGATAGATGCCGTTTTCGGCTAAATACCGTTTAATGGATTTTTGTTTGAGGTTTTCTATTGAGGTTTTCATTGTTGGTTGCTGTTTTAAAAGTTTATAAATGTTGGTGGTTTGGTTTTTTCTCTTACTACATACTACATTCAGTTAATTCATTGACAGTGAAAGAAAAAAGTATCGTGATTTTCTGTTTTCATCCTACGACGGTTGTTGATTTGTCCTACTACATCGTACACTCGTGTAGCTGTC
>CAKTUP010000170.1 GCA_934621705.1 uncultured Petrimonas sp. | reverse complement strand
ACCACTTTTGCCTTAAATTTCCCTATTTTTGTAAAACGAAAAAAATCAACAGAAATTATCGCGCTTATGGCTCCCAAAAGTTTAGTAAACATTACCGACTACGGCAAAGAAGACATTCAGCGGATACTGAAGGCCGCCACTGCGTTCAAAGCCAATCCCAATCGAGATTTGTTGCAGGGAAAAATAGTTGCCACGTTGTTTTTCGAACCTTCCACGCGTACGCGTTTGAGTTTCGAAACGGCGGTAAATCGGCTTCGGGGAAGGATTGTGGGGTTTTCGGATGCGGCCACGAGCAGTTCGGCCAAAGGTGAATCGCTGAAAGATACCATTATGATGGTTGGAAACTACGCCGATCTCATCATTATGCGTCACCACCTGGAAGGTTCAGCACGCTACGCATCGGAAATCTCACCGGTTCCCATCATCAATGCCGGCGACGGTTCCAATCAGCATCCCACGCAAACGCTGCTCGATATGTTTACCATTTACGAAACGCAGGGAACGCTGGAAAACCTGACCATCACCATCGTTGGCGACCTGAAATACGGCCGTGCCGTGCATTCGCTCATACAGGGGTTATCGCATTTTAAGCCATCGTTCAACTTTGTTGCGCCCGAAGAATTAAAAATTCCCGAAAAGTACAAATTATTTTGTGACAAACTGAATATTCCTTACCGGGAATATACCGATTTTTCGCCCGATGCCATCAGTTCTGCCGATATTCTGTATATGACACGCGTTCAGCGTGAGCGTTTTACCGATTTGATGGAGTACGAAAAGGTGAAAAACGTATATATTCTGCACAACGAAATGCTGAACGACTCCAAAGACAACCTGAAAGTGCTGCATCCGCTTCCGCGCGTGAAGGAAATCAATCAGGATGTGGACGACAATCCCAAAGCCTACTATTTTCAGCAGGCAGAGAACGGTGTTTTTACACGTCAGGCAGTCATTTGCGATTTGCTGAAACCCCTCTAAATCTCCCCTAAAGGGGAGACTTGCGTAGTGGAACTATTCAAAATAGTATTAATCAATCAAAATTCATAGCCCGCAAAAGTCCCCTTTAGGGGATTTAGGGGTAGAGACTTATGGGAAAAGAATTACAAGTAGCAGCGCTGGAAAACGGAACGGCAATTGACCATATTCCGACCAAGGAACTATTTAACGTTGTTGCACTGCTTAAACTGCAGCGGCTCGACAACCGGATTACCATTGGCAATAACCTGAAAAGCAGAAAGATGGGTGCCAAGGGAATCATTAAGGTTTCCGATAAATTTTTCAGAGAAGACGAGATAAACCGCATCGCGCTGGTTGCACCCAACGTGAACCTGAACATCATTCGGGATTACGAAGTGGCCGAAAAAAAGAAAGTGACGCTTCCCGATGAAATTATCGAAATCGTGAAGTGCAACAACCCGAAATGCATCACCAACAACGAACCGATGAAAACCCGCTTCGAAGTGGTGGACAAAGAAAAAGTGGTGTTGCAATGCCATTATTGTGAATTGAAAATCAAAAAAGAAGAGATTGTGTTGAGGTAGAGACGCATTGAATGCGTCTCTATGAGTTCAACGTCAAAAGAATGAAACAAAACTGGAAACCGGGCACCCTTATTTATCCGCTTCCCGCGGCGATGATATCGTGTGGAAGCCATCCCGATGAATACAATATACTCACCGTTAGCTGGTTGGGAACTATTTGTTCCAATCCGCCCATGTGCTATATTTCGGTTCGTCCCGAAAGGCATTCGTACGAAATTATTAAGCGAAGCATGGAATTTGTCATCAATCTCACCACCGAAGAACTGGCTCGCGCCACCGATTGGTGCGGCGTACGCTCGGGAAAAGATTACAACAAGTTCCGCGAAATGGGTTTGACGCCCGCAAAAGCAACCGTGGTGAGCGCACCTGTAATTCAAGAATCTCCGTTGTGTATCGAATGCCGCGTAAAGGAAATAATCCCACTCGGTTCACACGATATGTTTATTTCAGACGTGGTGAACGTGCAAGCCGACAACAAGTATTTCGATGCCGAAACCGGAAAATTCGATATGCAAAGCGCCCGGCTTCTCGCCTATTCTCACGGCAATTACTACGGATTGGGCGAGCATATCGGCAAATTCGGATGGAGCGTGAAGAAAAGCAAAGAGCGAAAGGATAAGAATGTAGAGTGAAAAAATTACTAATTAGCAATTACAAATTACTAATTTAACAACTCATAACTGGCATCCGCAACTCGTAACTCATAACTCATAACTCATAACTAAATAAATGCCTGTAAATTTACCCGATAACCTACCTGCAATAGAACTTCTTAGCAAGGAGCATATTTTCGTGATGAGCGATTTGCGCGCAACTACTCAAGACATTCGTCCGTTGAAGATACTTATTCTCAACCTGATGCCGCTAAAGATCACCACGGAAACCGATTTGGTAAGGCTGTTATCCAATTCCCCGTTACAAATAGAAATCGAGTTTCTGGGACTGAAATCCCATACTCCCAAAAATACGCCGATTGAGCACCTGCAAACGTTCTACAAAACTTTTTCGAAAGTAAAGAACAGCTTTTACGACGGCTTCATCGTTACAGGCGCACCGGTGGAATTACTTCCGTTTGAAGAAGTGCGCTACTGGCAGGAGCTGACCGAAATTTTCGATTGGGCGCGCACGCACGTAACTTCCACCTACTACATCTGTTGGGCGGGACAAGCGGCAATGTACCATTTCTATGGAGTGCAAAAATATCCGTTGGATAAAAAGATTTTCGGCGTTTTTCCGCATACTATTAACGATAAATCGTTTCCGCTTTTTCGCGGATTCGACGATGAGTTTTTCGCTCCACACAGCCGCCACACAACGGTTTACGCCGAAGAAATCGCCCAACATCCCGAACTGACCATCTTGTCGCAATCCGAAGAAGCCGGGGTGTATATCGTGGCTTCGCGCGGCGGACGCGAGTTTTACGTTACCGGACATTCGGAATATTCGCCCATCACGCTTCACAACGAGTACACCCGAGATATGGCAAAAGGATTGGATTCGGTGGAAGTTCCCAAAAACTATTACAAAGACAACGATCCGGAGAAAGGGCCTGTTGTCCTGTGGAGAAGCCACGCAAACCTTTTATTTATAAATTGGCTGAATTATTTTGTGTATCAGGCAACTCCGTTTAGTCTTGACGAGATTAAAAACTTAAAGGAATTATAGTATTATTACAGGATAAACAAAAATATATGTCGTTTTTTTCATTATTCAAAAGCAACAACCAAATACAATCTGTTAATGCTGCCGATTTTAAGGAAGTCATTGCCGATAAAACCGTTCAACTCATCGATGTGCGTACCGCTCAGGAATTCGCGCAAGGCACTATTCAAGATGCAAAGTTGATGGATGTTTCGTCGGGTGATTTCGAACAGCAAATAGAAACACTGGATACTACCTGTCCCGTTGCCGTTTTTTGCCACAGCGGAGCACGCAGTATGTATGCTGCCAAAGTGCTGGCAAAAAAGGGATTTCCTGCCGTTTATAACCTTAAGGGCGGGATAGTTTTCTGGAGATGAATAACTTCTGGGGATTGCAGAGACGCGATAAATCGCGTCTCTACTTGTGAATCGCCTTATCCACCGCATCAAAACCCGCTTCGAAGAAGATTTCCGAAACCGTTGGATGCGCGTGAATGGTGTTAGCCACATCGTAAACCGTGGCTTCCACTTTCAGGTAAGCGCCCGCTTCGGCGATCATATCGGTGGCGTTTTCCGCAACGATTTGAACTCCCAACACCTGACCGTATTTTTTATCGGAAAGCAACCGGATAAAACCTTCGGTATTGTTTTCAATTAACGCTTTTCCGTTGGCCGACAA
>CAKTUP010000169.1 GCA_934621705.1 uncultured Petrimonas sp. | reverse complement strand
TAATGAGAAATTTATCTTGAAATGGACCAACCATGCCGATCTTTTCAGAATAAAAGGCGTAGGCCCCGAATTCTCAGAATTGCTGGAAGCTTCTGGTGTTGACACGGTTAAAGAACTACGCAACAGAAATGCCGAAAACCTTTATGCTAAATTGGTGGAAACCAACGAATCGAAAAGACTGGTTCGCCGTTTGCCTTCGGCCGAGCAGGTAGCTCAAATGATTGAAGATGCCAAAGGCCTGGAACCGATGATGACTTACTAACCTACAGGTTAGATAGTAAACTACACGCGCCGGATAATGTGAATTTGTCCGGCGCATTTTTTCTTTATCTTCCATAAATGGGTATATACTCTTTCTTCAATCTTTTTCCAAGTACGTTACTTTTCTGTACTTTCTTATCGAGTTTTTCCAACGATTTCATTTTGTCTTTTCCGGGGTCAAAATCATCGGTGAGCAAGATGATGGAAATGGTTTCGTCGCCATCGTTTTTCACCTTGAACGCAACGGTTTGGTTTTCGATAACGTTATTTTTGGCAAGTTTCACTAAAAAATCTTTCCCCTGCATAACATCAAAAACAATATCATCGTAACCCAGATTCGATACTTTTACTTTTCTGATTTTCTGATCGTTGGGTTGTTGAGATTTTCCCTGGTCATTGGTCACATTTCCCCGAAAGACTTTACCGGATTCCGAAAGAAATTCCGTTAAAACTCCCTGAATGGGATAGTTATCCAGCCCAACAACTTTTACAACAATCGTGTCTTTTTTAGAGCCATCGATGGGTTCAAACACCGATTTTTCACCCGAATAATCGGAAGTGTTTATCAGTAAATAATCATCGAAATATTCGTATTCCCCTTCGCCGGCCATTCGCGTAAACAACGCTCCAAAACCGCTTACATTGAATGTTACTTTTCCGTTGGAAAAAGTCAACGAATCGGTGTTGTCCTTATAACTACCATCAAAGTCTTGAGACAGAAGAGCAAACGATACGAAGAGAAAAATAAGAACAGCAAAATGTTTTTTCATATTGTCGGACTGAATCGTAAATTGGTTCAATGATGCAAAAATAACATTTTTTATCATTAGATGAAGTTAAATGAGCATTTATTTAGCCAGTTTCAGTATCCGGAGCGCGCCTCGTATAACAATTATGAAAACAACGATACCGATTACCAGATCGGGGACGGCAGAACTGAGTAAATAAACCAAGACGCCGCTTGCGATAACGCCCAGGTTGATAATGATATCGTTGGACGTGAATATCATGCTGGCTCTCATGTGTGCTTCGTTGCTTTTGGATTTTTGCAAAATATAGAGGCAAATGCCGTTCGCGATAAGCGCCAGAACGGAAATTCCGATCATAAACTGAAAATCGGGTAGGGCTTCGCCAAAAATAAAACGGCGCGTAACTTCCACTAATCCGATTAGCGCCAGCAGAATTTGAAAATATCCGGCCATTCGCGCCACGTTCTTTTTTGTACTCACGGTTTTTCCCACGGCAAAAAGGCTGATGGCGTACACAAACGAATCGGCCAGCATATCCAGGCTGTCGGCCACCAGTCCCATGGAGCGCGAGATAAGGCCGGTTGTGATTTCGATAACGAAAAACCCGAAGTTAATAAGAAGTACCGTCCAGAGAATTCGCTTCTGTTTTTTGTTTTCGGTGTCGGCCGAGACTTCTTCTTCGATATGCTCGGACGAAACAAGCGATGAACCCAATTTTAGCTCGTTCAGCGCGTTTTCAATTTCGATGGTTCTGTCTTTGTGGTATATCGTTGCCGTCCGGTTTTGAATATCAATATCCATTCGCACGATCTCCGGAATTCCGTCCAATTTCATGCGAATCAGGCTCTCTTCCGACGGACAATCCATTTCTTTAACGTGAAATATCGTTTTTTGCATGTCGATACGCGTTTATTTCTTATCTTTATCCGCAAAAATACAAAAAATGCGCTACAAACACATCATTTTTGATATCGACGGAACGATGCTGAACACCGAAACGGCCGATATGCTTGCCACGCAGGAAACCGTTTTCCAGCTTACGGGAGAAAAAAAAGACATCGATGAATTCCGATTTACTTTCGGTATTCCCAACTCCGTGGTATTTCCCCGATTGGGAATTGCAGACGCCGAGAAAGCAAGTTTGCTGTGGGCCGAAAATTACAGCAAATACCACTCATCCATTCGGCTTTTCGATGGAATTGAAGAGGTTTTAAGGGAGTTAAAAAAGAGAGGGCATATTCTCGGCATCGTTACCTCCAAAAGCCGACGGGAATTCAACGCCGATTTTGCTACTTTCGGATTGAATGATCTTTTCGATACCGTTATTTGCGTGGATGACAGTCCTCGTCCAAAACCCAATCCCGATCCCGTATTGGAATACCTGAAACGGGCTAACGCGGACAAGCCGGAAACCATTTATATCGGCGATACGGCTTACGATGCGCAAAGCGCACATTCCGCCGGAATAGATTTTGCCCTCGCCGTTTGGGGAGCACACAATTGGGAAGAGATAAAAGCGGAGTATTATTTGAAATCGCCGGGTGAGGTGTTGGAGTTGTAGAACATTAAGATAACTGATGTCAGATATCAGACGTCAGACACAGAAGATCACCAATTACAAACAACTGTTACCCGTTGTAGAGACACGATTCATCGCGTCTTTATCAGAGAAATTTTACAGTTTTTCAAACCAGCTGTAATATTTTTTCTTTTAAGGGATTAAGCTCTGACTCAATTGTTGCCCAAATAATTTCATCTTTGATTTGATAGTACCCGTGCACCAAAATATGCCTCATACCTATGATTTCACTCCATTCGATGTTTTTGTGCTCAGATTTAAAGTTTTTCGTTAAAAGATAAGCTGCTTCGCCAATTATTTCCAGATTTTTAATAACTGCAAATCGGAGAATTTTGTCATTGTGATATTCACCAAAAGACTTTCCATCTGTAAATTCAAAAATATTATCGATGGCTTCAAGCATGTGATACAATCTTTCTTTATCTTTAGGCTTTTCTCTCATAAATAAGTATTTTTTCGCTTTCAGCGTTTTGATAAGCGAATGGTTTCAGTTGTCCGTCTTCTACCAAATCGATTTTTTTCCCGGTCAACCGCTGCAGGTCATTAACTATGCGGATATATTTAAAAAGCGTAATTTGGACTTCGGGAGTGAAATTGACTAAAATATCGATATCACTCGCGCGGTTTTCCTCCGAACGGGCATACGAGCCAAATACCCAGGCCTTTTCGATAGGTTGGGAAGAAAAATATCCGGCTATTTTATCGACAATCTTTGAATTCATACACTGCAAATATAGTAAAATCTTTTACAATCAGCAATCTATTTTTCCAATAAAACAAGGGCAACCCATCCGGCTGCCCTTGTTAAAACGCTTACAATAAGTAAATCGTAACTTGTAAATCTACAATCCCAATTATTCGTCGTCTTCTGCTTCGTATTCTTTCAGAAGCTTGTCCTGAACATCGGACGGAACAAGTTCGTATTCCGAAAACTTCATCGTGAACGATGCGCGGCCTCCGGTAAGCGAACTCAACGAAGTTGAATAGTTCGACATCTCTTTCAGCGGAACGCGGGCTTTCAGTTTCTCGAATCCTTTTTCGCTTTCCATACCCATGATCATGGCGCGGCGGCCTTGCAAATCGCTCATCACATCGCCCATATAATCGCCGGGAACGGAAACTGTTACGTCGTAAATCGGCTCCAGAATTTTTGGCCCTGCGTTTTTAAATGCCGTGCTGAAAGCATTACGTCCGGCAAGCATAAACGAAATCTCGTTGGAGTCAACCGGGTGCATTTTGCCGTCGTAAACGATAACGCGGACATCGCGGGCATACGAGCCGGTGAGCGG
>CAKTUP010000168.1 GCA_934621705.1 uncultured Petrimonas sp. | reverse complement strand
CACATTCAATATCCGAATGGATACAGACCGGGACAGTTTAGACGCCTGGAAACACCGCAAAGAGATGGTGAAAGGATTGGTTCGTTTTCACGATTTCGATATTGTTGGTGTGCAGGAAGCTTTCAAGCATCAGATAGACGGTATTCTTGAACTCGAAAATTACGCCTATATCGGCGCCGGTCGCGATGATGGCAAAGATGCCGGCGAGCACTCCGCCATTGCTTACAGAAAAGACAAGTTTGATGTGCTGGAAAACGGTGATTTCTGGTTTGCCGAAAATCCCGACATTCCGGGAAAAGGTTGGGATGCCACGTGCTGCAACCGCATTTGTTCGTGGGCGAAATTTAAAGATAAAAACACGGGAAAAGAATTTTTCGTTTTCAACTCGCATTACGACCATCAGGGTAAGGAAGCCCGAAAGAATTCTTCAATTTTGCTGTTGAAAAAAATAGAAGAAATTGCCGGGAACGCTATCGTTTTCTGCACCGGCGATTTCAACGCCACGCCCGACGACGAGCCCATTCAAATTTTAGCCAACGACGGGCGATTGAAAGACGCTTACCACATTTCGGTGCAGTCGCCTTATGGCACGGAAGGAACTTTCAACTCGTTCCGGCTGAATTCTCCGATGAAAGGACGTATCGATTACGTTTGGGTTTCGGAAGGAGTGACGGTGAATAAATACGGCGTGCTGAACGATGTGCAGTATGGCCATTTCCCGTCCGATCATTTTCCGGTGGTGGTGAACGTTACGTTTTAAAAAGCTGACGGAGAGACTACAAGCCGCTCCGTCAGTTATTTATAAAAGCGTCGGTTGGTTTGGAACCAGCTGATGCTTGTGTTATGCTAATTTAGCCAACGCATTTTTTACTCTGGATACAGCATTTTCTATATTCTCATCCGATGTGGCGTAAGAGAACCGGATATGCCCCGGAGCGCCGAATGCATCGCCGCCCACGCAGGCAACGTGTCCCTGTTCCAGGAGATACATCGCCAAATCGGTAGCCGTTTCTATATTCTTTCCTTCGAAATGTTTGCCCACATAGTGGCTGCATTCCACAAACGTGTAGAACGCGCCTTTGGGGTCGTTCACTCTTAATCCGGGAATTTCTTTTAGCAATTTGGTTATCAGGTTCTTTCTTCTTTCAAACGCTGTGCGCATTTCTTGCACGCAAGCCTGATCGCCGGTGTAGGCCGCTTCGGCTGCTTTTTGCGAAATGGACGATGCGCCCGATGTGTATTGCCCCTGCAACAATCCGCATGCCGAAGCGATCCATTTGGGAGCGGCAATCCAGCCGATGCGCCAGCCGGTCATGGCGTAGCCTTTTGAAACTCCGTTTACGACGATTACCCGTTCGCGGATTTCCGGAAACTGAGCCATGCTTTCGTGTTTTCCCACGTAATTTATATGCTCGTAAATTTCGTCGGAAATAACGTAAATGTTCGGGTGTTTTGCCAGCACGTCGGCCAGCGATTTCAGTTCTTCGCGGGTATAAACACTACCCGTTGGATTGGACGGAGAACACAGAATCAGCGCTTTGGTTTTCGGCGTGATGGCTTCTTCCAGTTGCTTGGCCGTGATTTTGTAATCCTGCTCGATTCCGGCATACACGAAAACCGATTTTCCTTCGGCAATTTTCACCATTTCGGGATAACTCACCCAGTAAGGGGCGGGAATGATCACTTCCTCGCCTTTGTCCACAATGGATAGGATAACGTTGCAGAGCGATTGCTTGGCGCCGCTGGAAACAACGATTTGGGAGATGTCGAAGTCGAGATCGTTCTCATTTTTCAGCTTCGCTACAACTGCTTTTCGCAATTCGGGAAATCCCGGAACAGGAGAGTAAAACGAAAAATTATTATCGATCGCCTTTTTAGCAGCTTCTTTTATGTGGTCGGGCGTGGCAAAATCGGGTTCGCCCACGCTCATGTTAATTACGTCAATTCCCTGAGCTTTCAGCTCGTTGCTTTTTTGCGCCATCGCGAAAGTTTCAGACGGAGAGAGCGATTGCAGCATTGCGGATAATGGATTCATATCAATTTTATGTTTTTTCTGTGAAAAATTGTGCAAATATAGCTATAAAACGCGATTTTCAAAACGTTTTTAGCGAACTTTCGGCTTAAATCTTACATTTTTCTTTCCGATAAAAATAAAAGCATCACCTTTAAAAATCAGATGATGCTTTTTGAAAAACCGAAATTGGTTGGTTTATTCTTTTTCCGAAAGATACGAAGCAATTCCTTCTTGTGTAGCCGACAATCCTTTGTCGCCTTTGTGCCAATCGGCCGGGCAAACTTCGCCGTGCTCTTCGGTGAATTGCAGCGCATCGATTACACGTAACACTTCGTCAACGCTGCGTCCCAGCGGCATATCGTTCACCACCTGATGACAAACAATGCCGTCTTTATCGATCAGGAACAATCCCCTGTAAGCTTCGGGAGTGCCCACGAAAATGGGATTACCGGACGAGTCGCTCTCGTATTCGCCGGCCAACACGTCGTAAGCCATAGAAATTGTTAACGCGTGGTCTGCAACAAGGGGATAGGTAACTCCGTTGATTCCGCCGTCGTTTTTGGGCGTTTGCAGCCATTTCCAGTGCGAGAAGGCAGAGTCGGTTGAACAGGCTACAACTACCGCATCGCGGCTTTCAAATTCCTGTAGTTTTTCCTGAAATGCAATTAATTCCGTGGGGCAAACAAAAGTGAAGTCTGCCGGATAGAAGAAAAATACTACATATTTTTTTCCTATATAATTATCCAACGAGAAGTTATCTTCGATAATATTCCCGTCAACAACTGCGGGAGCCCAAAAAACCGGCGCCCTTTTTCCTACTAATACTGACATATTCTTAAAATTTAATTTTTGTTTAATTCTGAATGACGTGTCAAAGATACAAAAAATAAGGGCGAAAACCGGATTTCAGTTCTTTAATCAGCTATCGAATATTTCTATAACAACAAATTAAATCGTTCAAATAAACATCATCAAAAATAAAATTAACGTTTCAAAATCGTTGCGTTTCAATAAAAAGAGTTACTTTTGCATGCAATAAAAATCATAACGGAAAGAAGTTGGAAGTTTCGTAGTCAGAAGACGGATGACTGCTGTTGTCTGAATATCTGTCGTCTATCAGTCTTGGCTCTTGATTCTTGGTTCTTTTCTTCTAAAAAATACAATTATGTCGTTTATTGCAGATAAAATCACAATGGAAGGGTTGACTTTCGACGATTTGTTGTTAGTCCCCGGTTATTCCGAAGTTCTCCCCCGCAACGTAGATCTCACCACGCGCTTTTCCAGAAACATTCCGCTCAACATCCCCATGGTGTCTGCCGCAATGGACACCGTTACCGAAACCACTATGGCTATCGCTATTGCGCGCGAAGGCGGCATCGGCGTTATCCACAAAAATATGACCGTTGACGATCAGGCAAAGCAAGTGCGCGCCGTGAAACGTGCCGAAAACGGTATGATATTGAATCCCATCAGCATTCATCCCGAAAAAACGGTTGCCGATGCGCTGGGAATGATGGCTGAGTACAAAATTGGCGGCATTCCGGTGGTGACGGAAGATAACACGCTGGTGGGAATTGTTACCAACCGCGATTTGCGTTTCGAGCGCGAAATGGAAAAGCGGATCAACGAAGTAATGACCAAAGAAGGACTGGTTACCACGCGCCAATCGACCGATTTGGATGCTGCCGCGGAAATTCTGCAGGAACACAAAATCGAGAAATTGCCGGTGGTGGATTCCCATTACAAATTAATCGGGTTGATCACCTACAAAGACATTACCAAAGCCAAAGACAAGCCCAATGCGTCCAAAGACGAGCAGGGACGTTTGCGAGTGGCGGCCGGAATAGGCGTTACTTTCGATTCGGTGGAGCGCGCCGCCGCGTTGATTGAAGCCGGAGTTGACGCTAT
>CAKTUP010000167.1 GCA_934621705.1 uncultured Petrimonas sp. | reverse complement strand
GTGGAATTGTTCAGCACTTCCGAAGCGGTTTTGGTTTCTTCGGTGAATTTTGCGAGATCGAGTATGGAGAGTTTTAGGTTGTTCATTGCAATTTTAAAGAGAAGTTAGATATAAAACAAGAATTCCGGTTACAATCGCTATTCCGAAACTCAGCAACGTTCCGATAAGAATATATTCCGTCAGTTTACGGTTTCGCGAATCTTTTAAATCGCCGAACCGGAATACGGATTTGGCTGCTATCAGAAAACCGATGGCTTCCCAACGTCCCAAAACCACAAAAATAAAAACCAGCAATCTTTCCAGAATTCCGATATAACGGCCGGCATTGGGCAACGATTTTTCCTTATCGATATCGATATTTTCCGTCCAATTCGCAAGAAATACCTGAATTACAATGCCGCATACTAACGTTAAAAACAGAATAGCAGTCAGGTATATCCAGAAATCGGGATTGTCGAGACTGGGTTTTAGGGATATTTGGGGCGTGAAAAAGATATACCACAAAACAAGAATACTAAGCACGTGCAAGCCTTGATCGATAATGAACCATCGGGTTTTGTTGTTTTTTTTCTGAAAGTATAATTTCGTAATGTCTATGCCGATATGCACAATAGTGACGGCGAGGGCCAGAGGCCAATACCGGAAATTCCATAATACCAGCCACGCCAACACGCCGTGAATGAGGCCGTGCAGGTAGAAAGTGAGGGATTTTATCCCGTTCTTTTCCTTTTTTTCTACCCATGATGTTGGCTGCAAAACGAAATCGCCTATCAAATGGGCTAAGATCAGCTTGACGACCACAATCATAACAATAATTTTTCCAATTTAGTCCGGTACATTTGTTCCATCGACAAAATTTCATCAATGTTGGCTCTTTTCCATCTTCCGCTCACGGAATTTTGTTTTATACCCAGCCGTTCGCCAATTTCGTTTTGTGTGAAATCGGGATGTTTCAACACCATTTCCACCAGTTCGGCAGACGCCACCGACCAGTTGTCCATAAAAACGGAAGCCAATTTTATGTAGAGATTTATTTCCTCGTTAAAATCGGGCCAGGGGCTTTTAATAAGCAAATTGGATTTTTCTTTTTCCAGTTCCTCGAACTTTTCGCCGGCATTGATAAACGCTTCTCCATTGCTTTCCGATATGCGTTCGCCCGTGTAGCTTTTTTCGCCAATTCCAATGGTCATTCTCACGTCAATCAGGCTTTTATTTACTTCCTCGGATGCGATTTTCTTTATCAACGTTTTCACGAGCAATGCTTTTCTCAATGCCTCTTCCGGACGATCTACCTCCAATTGAAACGAGTCGCCCCACACCAGTTCCCACTGTTCCGGCGATTTTCCCCATTCATTGAACAACTCTTTCAGCGGCAACAGCCACTTTTCGGGATTTTCTATTTTTCGAGACGAAACAATGTCTCCTTTTATAACTGCTATCATAGCGCAAATATCGTGAAAAGAAATGATATTTCAAAATATCGTTAAAAACAACGATATTTGAGATTATCGTTGAAATAGACGATATACCCATCCATTATTCCACCATATAAATTTTGGCATCAATTTTCACCCATTTATTTTTTCGTTTGACGGATGCAATCCGGCAGAAAAATGCCTTCCCTGCGTCCATCAATCGCGAGATTACTTCGTTCAGGTCTTGTGGAACCCAGCCGATTCGCGTATTGTTGTAATAAATGCCGATGGCGAGTTCGTCGTACTCGTTTTTGGGATGGCGAATCATTTTCAACTTGGTTTCAGGAAGGAGTTTTGGCTCGAACGCTTCAATTTCTTTGCAGAAAGAGGTGCCCGCCACAACAATATCAAGTAAAAAGATTTCGCGTGTAAAAGGAGCAACGGCATTTACGCCACCGGTGCCGATAAATGCCAATAATTCGGGCGTGAGTTTTACTATTTCGGCTGCCATTCTTTGAGTAATGTTACGTAGGTTTGAGTTTTTTCAATTTCTGCCTTTAATTCTGATATTTGTTTTTCTGTTTCTTCGTTTGTATTCTTAATCCATTCATCATTAAACAGATTGACTTTGTACATAAACGGAAATTTCTCATTTAACTCCGTAATTTGCTGTGTAAGTTTCGTTATGTTTTTCTCCAGTTTTATTACTATTTCTTGTAAATCCGGCAAAGCGATTGAACCACTTAAATATTCGTCTAAATTCAGTTTCAGCAGTATTTCATGCAACGTGGGTAAATCCAACATGTCGTATGCAATTTTTGCCTTTACCAACAGTTCTTTGTAGCTTTCGGGAAGATTGGGATTGAGATCGGGATGAAGTCGCTTGACGATAATGTAGTATATTTCCTTTACTTTTTGTGTTTCTTCGGGCGAAAGAAATTTACTTTTTAAAAACTCAGTAGCCATCGAAAGTCGTTGTGCTTCCGTTTCAATCTGCTCTTGATAGGCTTTGAATAGAATTTCGATTTCGGCGTTTACTGCCCGAATATTGGGTTTCTCGTTCCGATTAATATAGGCTTGAAGAAGCGACATTTCCTGTTTTAATTTTGCCAGTTCTATATTCAAGCAAAAGGCTTCGTATTGCTTCTGTCCCACTTTTTGCAGATAAAGAGCTGCAAGTAGCGGTTCTTCGTGCTGAAGCATATTTTGTCGTTGCAGAAAAAGCTCGGAAAACGATTTTTTTAGTTCAGAATATCGTTTTTGTAATATTTTGCTGTCGGCAGTAAGTTCAAGTGAAGTTTCCGATGATTTTTCAACCCTTCTTTTTCTAAATTCGTCGATCACGTTCAGCATGTCGTTGGGTAAAAAACTTTCCGCTTTTTCAGCCAATTCTGCCGGAATTCCGTAAAACGCTTCGGCAATACCGCCTACAATAGCTCCGATAGTATCGCTGTCGCCGCCAATGGAAATAGCATTGCGGATGGCATCGTCAAATGAAGTGCTTTCCAGGAAACAAATAAGCGATTCGGGAACGGTTCCCTGACAACTTACATCGAATGAATAAGATTTTCTTATTTCATCCACGCTTCTGTCCAGATTATATCCGAAATTTTTCTCGATATAATTTTTGATAAATGCTTTGTCTTTTCCTTTTCGGGCAAAAAACAGTGCAATGGCGGTGGCTTGTGCGCCTTTAATGCCTTCGAGATGATTGTGGGTGCATTCGGCGCTTTTTTTGGCTTGTGAAAGGACTTCTTCTTCCGTTGTGAACAGCCATCCTACGGGGCTCACGCGCATTGCAGAGCCGTTACCGAAACTGTTGTATGGTTTGGGATTATCCTGATATATCCATTTCGAAAACGAACCTCCGTAAGCGCCTTTCGGATGCGGATACTTTCGCGCCCATTGTTGAATATTTTCACCATAATTGATGTTGTTGATAATGGCATCTGCCACGGCTACGGTCAATACCGTGTCGTCAGTGTAATTACTTCCGGCAGGAAACAAATCGAAATTATAGTCTTTTGTATTGGCGAATTCGTAAGTGGAACCGATTATGTCGCCGAGAATTGCTCCTAACATAAATATTTTTTTAAAAACGTTTACTCAAATATTCATGAATTTCATGAATTGGAACTTCTTGTGATGAGTTGCCACTTCTTACAAAAAACTTTTTGGATTTTACTCCACTTGAATCTTTTATCGTTGTATAAAGCGGTTTATTTCCTGATTTTATTTGTATCAAACATATTTCCTTTTCATCCACCTCTGGGAAAGTGATATTCAAATTATTAGTAGAATATTCTACTCCGTATTCACTATTGAGTATATTTCTTAAATGAATCTCAAACTTATCTTTATCTCCACTTAATGATGCGTAATCATAATGAAGACCTTCGATTGTTAAATCATCTTTAACTCCAATAATTAATGTTCCACCCTCAGCATTACTAAATGCAGCAATTGTTTTTAGAATTACTTCTTCCAATTTTGTGTTTACTTTTTCATCTTTTAAATCCCATCTCAATGTAGTTTTAATTTCTAAA
>CAKTUP010000166.1 GCA_934621705.1 uncultured Petrimonas sp. | reverse complement strand
GTGGAAGTTGCGAAAAGCATTAAACCGTCGGCACGCGGTGAGTTGGAGATTACAACCGTGAATCAGGAGTTTTTAAAAGATAAACAACTTAAAGTCCAGCTTTTCGGACGCGGTTTCGCGTGGTTAGATACGGGAACTTTCGGTTCTTTATCGGAAGCCTCAACCTTTATCGAAGTACTGGAGAAACGGCAAGGCTTGAAAATCTCCTGCCTGGAAGAAATTGCCTGGCGCAACGGTTGGATTGACAACGAAAGGCTTCAGAAACTCGCAGAGCCGATGAAAAAAAACGAATATGGGCAGTATCTGCTGAAACTAATGGAGAATGTATAATGCATAATTGAAAACGGTGGACAGTAGAAACATAATGCTCCCGTCTAATGTCTTTGTGTCTCTAATCTCAAACAATGAACATAATAACAACAGAAATAGAAGGCCTTCTCATCCTCGAACCAAAGGTGTTCGGCGATGAACGCGGTTATTTTTTCGAATCGTTTTCGCAACGCGAATTTGAAGAGAAAGTGTGTAAAACCGTTTTCGTGCAAGACAACGAATCCAAATCCGGATACGGTGTTCTGCGTGGATTGCATTTTCAAAAACCTCCGTTTGAACAGGCAAAATTAGTACGCGTGGTAAAGGGGAAGGTACTGGATGTAGCTGTGGATATTCGGGAAGATTCACCCACATTCGGCAAACACGTTTCGGTAGAATTATCGGAAGAAAACAAACGACAGATGTTTGTTCCCCGCGGATTTGCTCACGGCTTTGCCGTTCTCAGCGAAGAAGCTATTTTTCAGTACAAGTGCGACAACTACTATATGCCGCAAGCCGAAGGCGGAATTTTATGGAACGACCCCGCATTGAATATCGATTGGAAAATTCCGATGGAAGATGTGATTTTGTCGGAAAAAGATAAAAAACTTTTAGTTTTGAGTTCTGAGTTTTGAGTTATTAATTGCTGCCCAATCGTAAATCGTAATTCTAAAATCGTAAATTATCCAAAATTATGAATTTCAAAAAAATTATTCTTATTACCGGCGGTGCCGGATTTATCGGCTCGCACGTGGTGCGGATTTTCGTCAACAAATATCCCGAGTATCGGATCATAAATTTAGACAAGCTCACCTACGCCGGCAATCTGGCAAACTTAAAAGATATCGAGAATGCTTCAAACTACGTTTTCGTGAAAGCCGATATCTGCGATTTCGAAGAGATGCAACGCATATTCAAAGAATACAATATCGATAACGTTATTCACCTCGCTGCCGAAAGCCATGTGGACAGAAGCATCAAAGACCCGTTCTCGTTCGCGAAAACCAATGTGATGGGTACACTCAATCTCTTGGAAGCCGCGCGACAATCGTGGCTTACCCCACACCTCGCACCCCGCACTTCGCACCTCTTCTACCACATTTCCACCGACGAGGTTTATGGCGAACTGGATTTCGACGATACCTTATTCACGGAAGACACCGCTTACGATCCACATTCGCCGTATTCGGCATCCAAAGCAGCTTCCGACCACTTTGTGCGTGCTTATCACGATACGTATGGATTACCTGTTGTAATATCAAACTGTTCCAACAACTACGGTTCGTATCAATTTCCCGAAAAACTGATCCCGTTGTTTATCAACAATATCCGCCACAACAAACCGCTGCCCGTTTACGGAAAAGGCGAAAACGTGCGCGACTGGCTCTACGTGGAAGATCACGCCCGTGCCATCGATCTTATTTTTCACGAAGGAAAAACGGGCGATACTTATAACATCGGCGGCTTCAACGAGTGGAAAAACATTGATCTTATCAAGGTAATGATTAAAACCGTTGATCGGCTGTTGGGTCGCGAAGAAGGCGAATCCGAAAAACTCATCAACTACGTCACCGACCGTGCCGGACACGATTTACGCTACGCCATCGACTCAACCAAGTTGAAAAACGAACTCGGCTGGGAACCGTCGCTTCAGTTTGAAGAAGGTATCGAAAAAACCGTTCGCTGGTATCTCGAAAATCAGGATTGGCTGGACAATGTTACAAGCGGCGATTATCAGAAATACTACGAGAAGATGTACGAGTAAGGCAGTTTTTACCGCATTAAAAATCAACAAACCGGTTGGAAAAAACATAAAAAAACGTAACTTTACATTGTCGTTTGCAACTACCTTTGTCAAAGTTTGGAACTTTGACAAAGGTTGAAACCCAACGCCCAACGCTATAACAACATGCAGAAAAGAACACCCGAAATAAAAGCATTTATCCGCGAACACGCCGATTTATTCTGGTATATTCCCGATAATAAAAAGGAAGATATCAGCGATGAGACGTTGGTGGAATTTATTTTAAATTACGGCAGTATGGACGATGTCTTACAACTAAAAAACTTATTGGGAACGGATTATATGTCTTCTCTTTTTCTCAACTTGAAAGGTCGAAAGAAATTGAATTATTATCCCGAAATCTATAATCTTTTTCACCTCTATTTCAGCAAATATGCACAAGGAAATTCTGGACAATAATCAACTTTCACTACTTGATTTGTTAAAATCTTTCAAGCGAGAATTTTACTTGGTTGGAGGAACGGCAATTGCCCTGCATATTGGGCATAGACGTTCCATTGATTTTGATTTGTTTAAAGCCACCCCGTTTCAAGCAAAAAAAATATTGAATAAAATACAGGATCAAGGACACAGGTATTTAGTTACACGAAGTGTTTCCGGCCAGTTAAACCTAATTATCAGCAATGTAAAGTTCACATTCTTTGAGTATCCGTTCATTATTGAGGCAAACGAAGACTTCGAGAAAAAGATAAAAATTCCTTCTCTGCTAGATTTGGCAGCGATGAAAGCCTTTGCGCTCGGAAGACGTTCAAAGTGGAAGGATTATGTTGATTTATACTTTATTCTCAAAAATCATTATACTTATCAAGAAATAAGCGAACGAGCATCTATTCTTTTCGATCAACAGTTTTCGGGAAAACTTTTTCGCGCTCAATTATCATACTTCGACGACATTAATTACGATGAAGAAGTAGAATACCTCATTCCCAACCCACCTACAAACGACGAAATAAAAGAATTCTTAATCAACACATCCATCGATTTTTAATAAAGACATCAAATAACATACATTAAACTCAAAACTCAAAACTCAAAACTCAAAACTCAACATGCAATCACCCTTTCCCTTTTCTATCACTTCCGAACCCATTGCTTCCGACAGAGACGAACGTTTCTTAGACGAAGCGCCTTACGTTCATCAACATATCGGAGAGCGCAACAAGCCCAACCTGAAAAAGGTGGAACATTTCTTCAAAAAATGGAGACAATATCCCGAAGTGTGGAATTGGTATCATCTTACGCTCATAAAAAATAATCGCCAAGCAGAAGCCGACAAGCTTCTTCAAACCACCACAGAGCGTTTTCCCGATTATCTTTTTGCCCGAGTAAATCAGGCAAAGAAGTTTATTCAAAACAAACAGGAGGATAAAGCGCTGGAATGGGTGGGCAAAACACCCGATTTACAACGCATATTTCCTCATCGAACCCTATTCCACGTGGGTGAAGTAGCGAATTACTATTCCGTATTTATAGAATTGGAATTGGAACGCGGCAATATCGATAAAGCCGAAGCGTACCTGCAATTAATTCAAGATTTGGAAGGAGCGGAAAATTTTGTTGAGCAATACCAAGAAAAAATTATGGCATATCGAATCAATACGATGAGTGAACGTTTGGCTAAATACAAAGTTGTGCAGCCGAAATACCTCAAACCCGAGCCTCCCGCCGGATATTCGCATAAGCCGTTTGTTCATAAGGCGATAGAAGAATTGTACAATCACAACGATTACCTCGAAAAGGAGATGACAGATCGCATCTTGGCTCTTCCGCGCGAAACAGCCATTGCCGATTTGGAGCAGATTCTCTACCGCACTCTTTTTGAATATACCGATGAAGATTACGACCGCAATAACTACTTTTCC
>CAKTUP010000165.1 GCA_934621705.1 uncultured Petrimonas sp. | reverse complement strand
TTTTTATCGGGGTTTTGTATTCTTTCTCGATTTTTGGTTAAACCGTTTGCGCCTCAGTTTTGTTCTTTATGGAAAGAAAACTAACAAATTATGATTGATACCACAGAAATTATCGGATACGTTGCAATGACTTTTCTTGTTGTTTCGTTTATCCCCAAGCAAATACGAAAAGTGCGGATGATAAATCTCATTGCCTGCGTTATTTTTATCGCCTACGGCGTGATGCTGGGAATGAAATGGCCGATTGTTATTTCGAACGGATTGGTGGGGATTATTCAGATGTATCATCTGTTTTTGGCGAAAAAACCGGTTAAGCGCTAATTATGCATTCTGAATTCTACATTGATTTCACCCCGCCACATTCGTTTTAATTCCCAACTCCCCTACTCTACCGGCGATTTTTCGCAACTCTTCCACAGATACTTTTTCAAGCTGTTTGACGGGCGTTTCGCGGTCGATGGTGTAGATCATCACTTCGCGCGGATTAAGCTCTCTAACGAGCTGCAACCACGCCGAAACTTCCCTTTCCGTGGAGTTATCCACTCGTTGCCCTTCGAACTCGCCTTTCAGGAACATCGTCTGCAACACAAAATTCCCGTTGAATTTCTTGTAAAGTTCCACTTGTTTTGCCACTGAATAATCGGGAGAATTTGGCCGATCGATAAGCTTAACTGTCTCATCAAAAGCGGAATCGAGTTTGAGGATAGGATTATCCACTTTTTGTAACGTTTCAAAAACCGATTGTTTCCCTACGTTCATTCCGTTGGTTAAAACGTTGATTTTTGCTTCGTGATAATACGTATCGCGTAGCGAATTTGTATCGTCAATGATTCCCGAAAATTGCGGATGCATCGTCGGTTCGCCGTTTCCGGCAAAGGTGATGACATCGAGTTTCACGCCCTCTTTTTGTAAAGATTGCAATTTATCTTCAAGCGCGGCACGCACGTTTTCCCTATCGGGAAGTTTTGTTTTCGTACGAAAATCTTTGTTGAACCCGCATTCACAATAAATGCAGTCGAATGAGCACAATTTGCCGTCATAAGGCAATAGGTTTACACCCAACGATGAACCCATCCGGCGGCTGTGAACGGGGCCGTAAACTATTTCGTGGAAAAGTATGGTGGACATTAGAAAGTGTTTAAAAATTCAGTGGGTGTTAATACTGTTAATTTACTATGTTTGTAGTCCTTTTTGTTTCGCGTAATGATAATGGAAATTTTATTCGAATATTCCGCTGCATAATTTTGTAATGCATCTTCAAAATCGGTAAAATCGGAATGTAAAGATGTCAGAACAATTTCTTTATTCATATCAATGATATCCATAATCGAAATAAGTTGGTTTAACCTGATTATAACATCTTCTTTTTTGCCTATTTTTCTGAGTAAATAAAAAATATTACTCATTGCTAACGGAGTAATATAACCTTTTATCTGTTTAGTTTCGCACATCGACAAAAGGATGGCAGTTGTGTCGCAATAAGGCATTCTATCCAAATAAAAATCCAGAATAACATCTGAATCAAAAAGTATGTTTTTCATAAATATTTCTCTTCCAATCTTTTCATTAATTCTTTCTTATAATCGAAATCTTTTGGTGCTTTAAAAGAGCCTTTTAATGACTTCACAATTGGAGATAATTCTTCATCTTCTTTTTTGTCTTTTTTTTCGTAAGTAAGCGCTTTCAAATAGTTTTCAACCAAATTGGATAAACTTCGCTCTTCTCTTTTTGCGTATTTTTTGGCTCTTTCAATTACCGATTTATCCATCGTCAACGTGAGTTTTGTTGTCATAATGTTTCAGTTTTTATTTTTACAAATGTAGAAAATATTTTTCACACGTGCCAAATATTAAACAAAAACACGTGTTAAAAAATCCCCAAAATCCTATCCATCCCAAACCCGATCAACACATACCGCAAAAATTTCCCCACTGTCATCGAAACCATCACCACCGGCACATTCGCCCGCATAAAGCCCAGTGCCACCAGAATAACATCGCCTACGGCGGGAAGAAACCCGAAAAACCCCATCACGGCACCTTTTCCGTGCAGCCAGCTGATCATTTTATCGATTTTCTCCGGTTTTATCTTGAACCATTTCTCCAGCCATTCGGTTTTTCCCAACCGACCCACGTAGTAGCACGTAGCGCCTCCGGCGGCATTTCCAATGGTAGCAAACAATATGCTTGTCCAAATGTCCATTCCGGCAGCGATGAGAGCCGCAAACACCACTTCTGAACTGAACGGCAAAATAGTCGCCGCCAGAAACGATGCCAGCAGTAACCCCAAATATCCGTATTCCGCTAATCCGTCAAGCATATTTTGGCTTTTGGCGGTTTGCTTTGCGTAGAATTGATAAGCCTTTGCGACAATAACATAGCTACTCTTATTGTTTTATTTCCTAATTTTGAATAAACCACTGTCTTGCTAATAGCTAAAAGCCAATAGCCAACAGCCATTCAATGCGCTTCCAACCAATTCTCCCCCACTCCGCAATCCGTTTTCAGCGGAACGCGAAGTTTGTAAGCATTTTCCATTTCTTCGACAACGATTTTTTTCACTGTTTCCAGTTCGTTCGTGGGAACGTTGAAGTTAAGTTCGTCGTGCACCTGAAGGATCATTTTCGATTGCAGTTTTTCTTGCTCCAACCGATTAAAGATCCGAATCATCGCCACTTTTATAATATCGGCGGCGCTTCCCTGAATGGGGGCGTTTATGGCGTTTCTTTCCGCGTATCCGCGCACGATGGCGTTTTTGGAGTTGATGTCAGCCAGAAAACGTTTGCGCCCCAGCAGCGTCTCCACGTAGCCGTTTTCGCGCGCTTTGGCAATACTTTCGTCCATATAGCGTTTCACGTCGGGATAGGTGGCGAAATAACCGTCGATAAGTTCCTTGGCTTCCGCACGCGGAATGTTCAGCCGTTCTGACAGCCCGAACACAGAAATTCCGTAAATGATGCCGAAATTGGCGGTTTTTGCCTTGCGTCGCATATCGGCCGTGGCTTCTTCGATGGGAATATGATTGATTTTGGCGGCCGTGGCGGCGTGAATATCCTGACCTTTATTGAAAGCGTCCAGCATATTTTTATCTTCGCTCAGGTGTGCCATAATGCGAAGCTCGATTTGCGAGTAGTCGGCCGAGAGAAACGTGCAGCCGTCATCGGGAATGAAAACGCGCCGCATTTCCTTTCCGCGTTCGTCGCGAATGGGAATATTCTGCAAATTTGGATTGGTGCTGCTCAGCCGTCCGGTTGCTGCAACCGTTTGGTTGAACGAAGTGTGCACTTTTCCCGTTCGCGGATTTACCAGCAAAGGAAATGCGTCGATATACGTTCCCAGCAGTTTTTTCAATCCGCGTTGTTCCAGAATTTTCTCGATAATGGGATGCTTGTTGCGCAATTTCTGCAATTCGTCTTCACTTGTGCTGTATTGTCCGGTTCGGGTTTTTTTCGGTTTTTCGATGATTTTCATTTTGTCGAAAAGAATTTCACCGATTTGCTTGGGCGAATTTACGTTGAAATCTGTTTCGGCCATTTCGATGATTTCTTTTTCAATCTGAATCAGTTCTTCGTTCAGTTCCTTGGATAGATCGGCAAGCGCGCTTAAATCGAGACGGACGCCCGTCCATTCCATATCGGCGAGCACGTAAACCAGCGGCGATTCTACTTCGTGAAACAGAAAATCGAAATTGTTTTGCTTGATTTCCTTTTCCAGAATATTTTTCAGTTTCAGCGTGATATCGGCATCTTCGGAAGCGTATTCGCAAACGATGTGTTTATCCACATCGCGCATCGATTTCTGATTTTTTCCTTTCGGCCCGATAAGTTCATCAATGTGAATGGTTTTGTATTTCAGGTACGTTTCGGCCATATAATCCATTCCGTGACGAAGTTCGGGATTGAGCAGATAATGGGCGATCATCGTGTCGAACAGTTTTCCGCGAACGCGAATGCCATAATTTCTGAGCGACAGCATATCGTATTTTA
>CAKTUP010000164.1 GCA_934621705.1 uncultured Petrimonas sp. | reverse complement strand
CAATGCCTGTTTTCCGGCTTCGTCGTTATCCAAAAAAGCGATGATTTTTTCGTGTTTGGAGAGAAACGGAATGGTTTTTTTAGGGTTCGTAATCGAGTTCAATATAACGGCGGAAACGTCGGCTTGCCGCGCCTGCAAAGTAAGCAAACTGAGATAGTCCATAAATCCTTCAAACAGATGTACCGTTGCCGTTTGGCGGTCGAACGTGGTGATTTCTTTGGGCGGAAGGCAACCTTTGAAATGCGGGTTTCGCAGTTCGTAACCGCCCGCATCGTTGGGAAAACCGAGCGCAAAATAGTCTCGTCCGCCGATTTGGTAGTGAATTTCTTTACAGATAGTTTTTGCTGTTTCCATATTGATTTTTCGGCTTTGCAGGAATTGTAAGAGTTTGGGATTTTCAAGCGGTTTGATTTCTGAGATTGGCAATGCTTTTGTTACTTTTTCTTTGAATGAATTTTCACAATCAAATGAGAATAAATCACTTTTATCGCTCAAATGCTCTTTTGCTTGAATGAAATTGCATTCGTGCATTTTCATCACTAAATCCACAATACTTCCGCCTTCGCCGATACCGAAGTCGTGCCACAGGTTTTTATTGTAATCCAACTTGAAACTTGCCGTTTTTTCGTCCCGAAACGGACTTTTGTACATTCCGTAGCTGGTGTGTGCTTTGGCGGGATAAATACCTTGGTTGGCAAGATAATCCTTTATGGATATGTGTTTTATGTTTTCGTTTTGCATAATTGTGTTTTTTTTATGCTTATTTTCTTCTACTTCCCCCTTTCAGTTCCAAAAAGTTGAACATCGACTTTATTCTGTCGCCCGTCATTTTGCCGTAAAAACTCTCGGATGAGAGCGTTTCGAGCGTAAAATTGCTCGTTCCGTGCGTCCACGCACCCGTGTCGTATCGTTCGCAAAGCATTTCCACGAGCGGACTTCGCAAATTTCCGTAATCCATTATCTGCTTGGGTTCTCGTCCCAATTCATCGATAATCAACGGCATTCGGGAAAACGTTTTTATTGGTTTGTCTTTTATGGTTTCCAACAATTCGGTCGATTTAATAAATTTCAACACCGGTCGCCGGATGTCCAACTCGCCGACAATCGTATTGTACATTTCTGAAAATGAGTGCATAATCAATGTTTTTCCGCATCCGTATTTTCCCGTCAGCAGAATGCCTTTCCGCAAATCGCCCGAAAAACGGCTGTCTTGGTGCAAATAGAGAAACAGTTGGTCGATTACCGTCCGGTTCTCAGCGTCAATGACAAACGGACGGCGTTCGTCCCGCCTTTCCAGTGAAATTTCGGCACAACGGCTTATCAGACTGATAAACTGCTCGTAGCCGAAAGGAAACCGCAGGCGTTTCGTTCCATTCTTTTTTCTTTCATCGGAAAAAAGATTTTCCACAGCCCGTTGGCAATGCTCAAATCGGTCAGTCAAAATCGCTTCCGTCGGCGATAAATTCTCGTCCCGAAAATTTTCTGTTTTCATTCTTTTTTATATTTGTTTTTGTATTTATCTTATTCTTATATATTGAGTTAAGGTTAGGGTCGAGGTTTGGTGCAAGTTTAGGTGTCAAAATCTGATACCTTGTCTTTACCCTAAACCCTACTCCTCCGGGTTGAAAATTGATTAGTCCTGCTTCTTTCAAACGACTTCGAGAAGTGCGTAAAACTGCCGATGAAACGCCCAAAATTGCCTTTATTTTTTCATCTCCGAACTCTATTTCATCGCTTTGCCAATAGGCTCTGTTTGCCAAATAGAGCAGGTAGAAATAAAGGCGTGTGTCGTTTCCACTGAATGATTTCTGCTCGTCAATCCGCCAAAAATTATTTTGCAGGTCGTATAAATTCATTGTTTTCTTTATTATTCTTCGTTTTTCTTTTCGCAGGCAAAAAATCGTTTTTGCTTTCTGAAAGTGAATGTATAACAGAATTTTAAATCGGTAACGACGGCTGATTTTTTTGCCTTGTTTTTCGTCGTTTTGATGCGTAAAAATGAAAAATCGGGATAAAAGATTGTGGGTTTTTTCGGGAAAACGCCGGTTGGGTTTTGGTGTGGGTTTTCTGACTTTCGTTAAAACGCGTCGTTTTTCATCCTGCATTCAAAAGATTGATTTTTCAATAAAAAACCGAAACCATACTCTTGATTTTTGTATAAGAAATGCCAATTAACGCCAAATAAAGCCAGCGAAAGACATCCTAAGGAATTCTAAGGAATCGGTTTGCAAATGCGACGGAATTGCATTTATCTTTGCCGAAAAACAGCGAAAACGCATTCAAATTACAAACAACATAAAAATCTGAAAAATGGGAATAACTTTAATTGAAACCCGGACGTGGGAACGAATGAACGAACGCCTTGCCGATTTTATCGACAAGCTGAACAAGGAAATGGGAACGGATGAAAACTTTGACGAATGGTTGGATAACGGCGATGTGTGCCGACTGCTTAACGTGAGCAAGCGAACGTTGCAATCTTATCGAGATACCGGAAAACTGCCGTTCTCGCAAATCAACCACAAAGTTTTTTACAAACAAAAAGACGTGGAAACGTTTTTAAATGAAAGAAAATCTAATGCCCCATCCCGATAGCTATCGGAATTAATATGCCAATGATTTACGTTAGTTAAACTGCACAACTGCATTATTGCGTGCATGCACAAAAGCATACATAAAAGAATAAGCACACAAATAAAAGAGTACAAGAATAAAAGAACACATACATTTATTAACCAAACCCAAAATAGGAAACTATGGCAAACGAAGTGATAACAAAAGACGATGCCCTTGTAAGGGTGTTCTTCGAGCGGATGGACGAAACGCTGAAACGCTTTTCCCGCCTGCTCGAAAACCGAAAACCAACGCTTAACGGCGAACAGTTTCTGACCAATCGGGATGTGTCCGAGAAACTGCATATCAGCCTGCGGACATTGCAAGACTACCGCGACAAAGGACTGCTTCCGCACATCAAATTAGACGGCAAAATCCTTTACCGTGCATCAGATATTGAACGGTTGTTGGAAAGGTTTTACTCGGGGTAAATCCTTTCGGCATCCAATTCGTAAAAACTAAAAAGCAAGCCGCTTCCTTTTAAGGATGGGGCTTGCTTTTTCAGCAATAAAGGTAAATTCAAATTATTTCGTCTTCTCTTTTTCTCGCCGTTTCATCAATTTATCCATATCGTCCGAAATTTTATTGTCCGTTACCTTGGCGTAAATTTGCGTGCTGGAAATGTTGGCGTGTCCCATCATTTTGCTGATGCTTTCGATGGGGACACCCGCCGAAAGCATCAGCGTCCCGAAAGTATGTCTCGCCAGGTGATGCGAGAGATTGTCCCTGAAATTCAGCGCGTTTCCCACGGCGTGAATTTCGTGCCACATAATATCGCGGATTGGCAAGGGGAAAACCGGGCGGGTATCATCATCCGTGTTGTAAAGCGAAAGAATTTGCCCGGCTATGGGATGTAAAGGAATAAAAGCTTCCACTTTTGTTTTGCCCCTGCTTTGGCGGATATAGAGCCTTCCCTCGGCATTTCTGCCGATGTGGTGCGGATGAAGGTTTCGTAAATCCACATAAGCAAGCCCGCTGAACGACGAAAAAACGAACATTCGCCGTGCCAACTCCAACTTCGGGTCTTCCATCGGTGTTTCCATCAGTTGTTTCAATTCGCCCCGGCTGATGTGGCGCAGTTTGGGCGGTTTTTTCTTTTCGTAAGGAATGTCTTCCAACGGATTTGTGCGGATTACCTCTCTGTCAACAGCACTGTAAACAAGCCGATTGAGCCAACAAAAACACTTGTTCATTTTGTCGGTACTGCATTTCAAGTCTTTAAGCAAGAATGTTTTATAAGATAATCCAAACGTTTCGTTTATTTCGGAAAAAGAAAAATCCTCTTTGTACAAACTGTGGATATATTGTTTCAGGCATTCTTGAAAAATAATGGATTGACGGTATGTGGAGCGGGATTTTATCTCGACGGAACGATTTTTCAACCGCTCCAA
>CAKTUP010000163.1 GCA_934621705.1 uncultured Petrimonas sp. | reverse complement strand
GGCCTTAGCACAGCCGTTGGCGACGAAGGCGGTTTTGCACCAAATTTAGCAGGCGGAACCGAAGAAGCGTTGGAATCCATCCTTACCGCTATTCGCAATGCCGGTTACGAACCGAAAAAAGACGTTACCATTGCTCTTGATTGTGCAGCATCGGAATTTTACAAAGAAGGAATTTACGATTACAGCAAATTTGAAGGCGCAAACGGCAAGAAACGCACTTCTGCCGAGCAAGCTGCTTATCTGGAAGAGTTGATTACAAAATATCCTATCGATTCTATCGAAGACGGAATGCACGAAAACGACTGGGACGGCTGGAAAATCCTGACCGACAAAATCGGAAGCAAGTGTCAATTGGTAGGCGACGACTTATTTGTAACCAACGTTGATTTCCTGGAAAAAGGAATTAAAACCGGTTGCGCAAACTCCATCCTTATCAAAGTAAACCAAATTGGTACGTTGACCGAAACGCTGAACGCCATTGAAATGGCTCATCGCAACGGATACACCAGCGTAACATCGCACCGTTCGGGCGAAACCGAAGACTCCACCATCGCCGATATTTCTGTGGCCACCAACGCCGGACAAATCAAGACCGGTTCTGCAAGCCGCTCAGACCGTATGGCCAAATACAACCAACTGCTTCGCATTGAAGAAGAATTGGGCGATAGAGCTGTTTACGGATATAAGAAAATAAAGTAAAGAAAATTATTGTATAGTTAAAAAGTGTGCTGAAAAAATCGGCACACTTTTTTTTATGTGGAAATGCGGAAAGTTTATTTTAACATCATTTTGTGAACAATTTTCGGTTGAAAAGTTTATAAGTATAACCAAAACCGTTTTCAAGAATTATGAAGCAAGTTTCCACCTTTTTATATTGGTTTTTTTTCGCAATTATCACTTTCTCAAGCTGTAGCAAGGAGGATATTCACGAAATAATCACCGAACCAAAAACCATCATCGATGCAGCATACGGCAATGATTTGGCACAAAAAGCCGATATTTACCTGCCTGCGGGAAGAAGCCAAGCATCCACGCGCGTATTGGTTATCATTCACGGCGGCGGATGGTTTCAAGGCAACAAGTCTGATATGGAGCAATTTGCTGACAAATTTCAATCTCAACTCAAAAATTACGCCATTGTGAATATGAATTACCGGTTGGTTACTTTTTCTCCGGTCAGGTATATGCTTCCTACACAAACCGACGATATACAATCGGTAATAAGTTATATGGCAGAAAACGCATCGGAATTTGGGATAAAACCGGAATTTGTGCTTCTCGGCTTGAGCGCCGGAGGTCATCTTGCCATGCTCTATTCCTACAAATTCGGCAGTCGAAACGGCGTAAAAGCCACTGTTAACATTGTAGGGCCCGGTAATTTAAACGATAGTTATTACCTCAACGATTTTGTATTTGGCTTGGCTATGAGCTACATTACACATCCCGATAATTTACCTTCCGGAATGTCGCAAAGCGAGTTCGGAAGTCCCGTTACGTGGTTAAAGAGCGGCGCGCCTCCGACCATTTCATTTTACGGCGAAGCCGATAATTTAATTCCACACAGCCAGCATACTGCATTAGAACAGGCGCTTAACAAGGCAAATATTTACAACGAACATCATATTTATCCCGGCGGACACGATGTGGGTTTCAAACAAAGCGACGATATTGTTGCCAAAACAGTGAAATTTATTTCCACGCATGTAAATTAGAAATAAGAAAACAACCGTAATTGTATAAAAAATTGTATATTTGACACGATAAAAGCAAAAAAACAAACAATGAAACGAAACATCCTCTATATTCTTTTAGCGATTGTAACGGTAAGCGCTATCACGATAATGAGTTTATCGAACAACGATACCGAAAAAGTGGAACAACAACGCCCGCAGGTGCTTTCCATGACGGCATCGGTGGATATTCCCGATGAAATGACTTTCGCAGACGAAAAAATCGTGTTTGACCGGTACGACCGTCGCGAGCGGATGGACCGTGAGCTAAACAGTTTTACTTATTTCCACTCCACCACCCTACTGCTTTTCAAACGCGCCAACCGCATTTTCCCCATCATCGAACCCATTCTCAAACAACAAGGCGTTCCCGACGATATCAAATACATTGCCGTCATAGAAAGCAGTCTCGACCATCGGGCAACTTCTCCGGCTCGCGCCGTGGGATTGTGGCAGTTTATGTCGGGCACCGCGCCGCAATTCGGATTGGAAGTTTCCACCGAAGTGGATGAACGGTATCATATCGAAAAATCCACCGTTGCCGCTTGTCGATACCTAAAAGACGCCTATCGGAAATACGGTTCGTGGAGCGCCGCTGCTTTGTCTTACAACGGCGGACAGGGAAGAATTACCAACGAGTTGAGCAATCAGTCCGCAAGCGACGCGCTCGATCTTTGGCTGGTGGAAGAAACCACGCGTTATTATTACCGGATGCTGGCCATTAAAACCATTTTCGAAAATCCGGCTCAATACGGTTTTGTCATCCGCGGCGATCAATTGTATAAACCCATGGAATTTAAGGAAGTCAGGGTTTCCGGCGCCATTCCCAGCCTGGTTTCGTTTGCCCGCGAAAACGGCGTAACGTATGCCCAACTCAAGGATTTCAATTCGTGGTTGCGCGATACCAAACTCACCAACCGATCGGGCAAAACTTACACTATACTTGTCCCGACAAAAGAAAGCCTTTTTTATCGCAAAGGTGAAAAATACAAAGTGCACAACGAAAAGTGGATAGCGAAATGATGTCAATGTTTCTCATTTCACCCGCCGGGCAATTTTCTCCAAATTAAAAGAACCCAAAATCCCGACACCGTTGGTGGTATTGGAGTGCACCTGCACGGATTCCACTATCGGAATATCGTTGCTCTCCATCGCTTTGTTTGCCGACAGCAGGTACTGATATAAGTCTTTCGACATTTGGGCAACCTGAATTTCGTATTCAATTTCTTCGTAATCGGCATGTTTGGGAAATTCGGTGAAAGTGAAGTCGAGCGCGATATCTTTCCCGTTTACAAAAGCATCGTTGAATATATTTTTAATCCTTTGCGTACCGGACGTATCTTCTCCCAAAAGTTCGGAAAAAAAATCGTTGCTTCCCGATACCTGGTTGTTTTTCAGCACATCGCTCAGCTTCAAATCCAGCTGATGACTGTATTGCAATACACCGTTGGCGTACACGTTGCGATAGCCCTTAATAAAATAAAAATTCTCTTCTTCGGCATTGTCCGATAATGTCATTTTCATATTTACTTCAACGTATGCAGCGCCGGGAGATAATTCTTTAGCGGTCTGCCCGAAACTGTTAAGCGTTAAGTTCACATTTTCGGGAACAACGGTTGTTGCTTCCACAGTTTCAAATTGCGGAACGGTTACTTCGATCCGAATCTTATCGGACGGTTTCGGGAAATAACTGCCTTTGTACATTCCGCCGCCCTTGTGAATAAGTTTCTCTTTGAGCGCATCGTTCACAAAAACGTTAACTGCGGCGTTTTCAACAGTTACGATGGGCGAAGTTTTACCCAACACAAACCGACTTTGCGAGATGTGTGCCGACACCACGGAATCTGGATTAACAATGCTGTTTACAACCAGCAACGGCTCGGTGACCTCACCGCTGAATTCGATATACTTTTCGCACGAAACAAGGAACACAAACAGCGGCGAAAGAAGTAATGCAAGGATATATTTTTACTTCATACATTAAAATTTGATGGTATAACTTACCGATGGAATAATTGGAAAAAGCGTTGCCTGCTTAAGTTTGGTGGCACTTTCGGTCTCTCCGGTTTCGGCATTGTATTTATTGTCTGAATCTGCGTACACAAAAAACGGATTCCACTGATTGTACACGTTGTAAATGCTGATGTTCCACGTGCGAAGATTGCCGCGTTTGGTGACTTTGTGAAAGTTCACACCCAAATCCATGCGGTGATAATTGTTGTAGCGGAAATTGTTTCGCGACGAAACGTGCGGAACCGTTTGCCCGGAATAATAATTGAAGCCGTTATCGAGATTGGGGAAATCGGCTCCCTTCACTTCGTGAAACGCGAACGTAGCAGTAT
>CAKTUP010000162.1 GCA_934621705.1 uncultured Petrimonas sp. | reverse complement strand
ATACGCTGTGTATGAACCTGCCGGAAAGAAAAAACGCAAGTGCGCCGTTTTGTCGCCGATGGGCTTGTCCTCGTCGGCAGCGTACAGGTTGGGAATTTGTCCCGCCATTTTCGACGGGATTAAATCATACGCATCTTCGATTTCTTCCGCTCTTATTGTTTCCGTTTCCACAACGGTAGTTTCGGGGAAAAACACGGTTTTCTTTTTCGATTCTTCGCTGTTGTACAGCGAAATGTCGAAACCTGACAAACCGATTTGTCGCGTCAATTCTTGGCGCAAATCGGCGGAAATACCTTCTATTCCGCCCTCGTGGTAATACGTTACGGCAGGTTTTCCGTACAAATCGGTTCCGATTTCTTGTCGGGTGTGGATAATTTTTTCGGGGCTATCAAAAAAAAGATTTTGCGAAATGCCGTTTACCTTTTCGCTTTCCACAAACAGGATTTCCCGCTCGTTATCGGGCGATTTTCCGGTTTGCTTTTGTAGGATAATCAAATCGGTTCCCACGTCTGTTCCGGCAAAATCCGAAAACAGATTGTTGGGCAGACGTACCGCCGAAACAAGGTGGCTGTTTTCCATCAGATACTCGCGTATCAGGGCGTTTCGCTCGCTGTTCATCACGCCCTGCGAAGTGATAAACGCCAACAGTCCGCCCTCTTGCAGACTATCCAATCCTTTCAGGAAGAAGTAATTGTGAATACTTCGGGCGGCTTGCTGTTTGGCAATGGATGTGCCTCTCGAAAACGACAAATCGAACACGGAAACATCGCCAAAGGGGATATTGCTTGTTACAAGGTCGAATTTGTTGAGATTTTTCGGCTCAATATTTTCAAATCCTTCGATACGCACATTGGCATCGGGGTACAACGCTTTGAGGATTTTGCCCGTGAGCAAATCCTTTTCAAAAGCGACGGTTTCTACGGCGGAATTTTCGGGGGTAAAGGCTGCGACAAAAGCGCCCGTTCCTGCCGAAGGTTCGAGCAGGCGGGCGGGCGTAACTCCGCTGTTACGCAAGGCGTGGGCAATACTTTCCACCACCGAGGGCGGTGTGTAGAACGCCGTGAGGACAGACTGTTTTACACTGTCCACATAGCGGTTGTAGATCTTTTCGTTTTCGGCGTACTCGCGGATAACGCGGTGCAAATCGGCGACCTGCGGAAACAAATCCAACTCGGATTTTGACCATCGGGACGCGTCTTCGAGCGTTCGGGCGGGATTGAGGATGCACTTCAAGCCGCCGAAACCGCTGTATCGGGAAAGTGTTTCACGTTCGGAAACGGTCGCCCTTCGGTTCTCTTTTTCGAGCCGAAACGCCGTTTCTATTGCCTGAATATTGTCGTTTAGATGCGCCTTTTTACCATACGTCATTCTCTTCGATGTAGATGACTACGGTTCCGGTAAGTTCGGTATAAAGCAGATCGTATTCGCGCGTGTCGATAAAGTACGGCTCATCGGTGTTGTACTTGTCAAACACTTCTTGGCAGTGCGGATAGACTTTAAGTGCAAAATTGCGATGTTCTTCATCGGGGATTTCGGCGGAAAATTCTTCGCAAACAACTTTGAAAAGGGTGTCGAACTTGGAAAATCCCAATCCTGCGTACATCACTTCGTTGCTAAGTTCGGCAGCTTCGGGATGGGTGTGTCCCGCCAACAGCGCGTCGGCATAAGTTTGAGCGGCAAGGTCGGCGCGTTCTTGGACGAACGTTTTGTCGGCTGCCAATTCGGGGAAACTTTCGTTGAGAAACGATTGAAGGGTAAGCGTGAAATAAGAAAGGTCTTCGCGCTCGTCTTTCGGGATGTTGGTTTTTGTTGTTGTCATTTTTGTTTATTTTTTTGGATTTAGTGGATTTGTGTATCGCAAGTAAATAAGGCTTATTTGAAAAACAGCATTATTTGTTTGCTTGTTTATTTGATTTATAAAAGGTCATTTTTTGACGAAAAACTTCTGTCAATCCATTGCAGTTTACCCTCTTCCGGTTCTTCATAAGCATTCGAAACCTGCAAATAGTGATTAAGTTCGTCAAAATCTTGTCCGTAAAGATTATCACTGAAATGGTGTAGTTTCTCCATTATGCGGATATACGTATCCGGCTCTTTTTTTCGGGACAGTTTGCGTAATGCCAGCAGGTAATCTTCCCGAAAAACTGTCGGAATAATGATGCGGGCTTGCTCGCCGCGTACCAATTCGGCATTCATCATAATGCGGGCAACACGTCCGTTACCATCTAAGAACGGATGTACTTCGCTAACAAGAAACATCATATAAATGGCTTTTGCCAAAGGTTCTTTCAGTAGTTGAAAATAACGAAAACCGTATCTCAACGTGCCTTCTACGTGGCGGTAATCGACAAACAAAGTATTTCCTGCCTGATTATTTACCTGTTTAAAAGTCCCGGGGTTAAAATCGGGACGACCGCTCATCATTACGCCGTGTCTGTGACGTAACAAAGCGATGAGTTCATCAGCTGTTTGTGGTGATTTCCGCATTTCGTGCCGATTGGAAAGCACGGCAAACGTACCCAGAATATCGTGCGAGTCTTCCACCCGCTTGGGAACGATTACGCCCGTATCTATGATTTTTTTTGCTTCTGTAACTTCAAACTTCGTTCCTTCGATGTAGTTTGAAAAATAACTCTCGAAAAATGAAAACATACGAAACGAATCTTCGTTGCTGTTCCGGTCGCGCCGTTCGGTAAAAAAACGGTCTTTTAAGTTTTCAAACAGTATTTCAAATAACTCAATCCGATTTTTATCATAAGGACTGCCCACGGCTCTTGCTTTGGCTGTCTCGCTTTGCAACGCGTCGAAACTGCGCGTATTGAGCAATGCCGAAATAATGGTAGAAAGTTTTTCAAACTCACTTGTCATTGCCAATTTCTTTGAAATCTCACGTGCTTTGTCCCGAAATTCATTCAAGCGTTTTTCATCTCCAAGCAAAATCATCCGTTCAAGCCGCTCCTCAATGGCTGACTGATGCAGGTTTTTCTCGCTTCCATCTTTTGTTTTTCTCGATGTTTGTAGATTTTCCAGCATATACCGGTATTCTGATGAAATGTACAGTCCGTTAAAATTTGTATCGCTTTTCAAAGCCGGCTTTCCCTTGTAAATATTGATTGTTACGCCGGGCAGGTCTGTAATCCGTCGATTATAGGACGACGTCAGAAAAAAATGTCCTTCATCGGTCGGTCGTAATTCAATGGCGCTTCGATGCGAAATTACCGCTTCGGGAAAACGCCATGCTAAAATCTCGAAGAAATTTCTGCGAATGATATTCTCAGGTGAATCCAACAAATTGGTCGTGTAAATACGCGGCGCTATTTTTCGTAATTTCCCATCAGTTTCGGCTTGGGAAAGCTTGCGTGATAGTTTCGGTTCCGATGAACTGAATAATATTTCTTTGTTAAAATCCATATGATTACAATTTTTTGAGATTAAGCATTGCAAAAATACAAATAATTCAGAATAAAAACGAGTTTTCTGCAAATAATTCAGAATAAGAATACTTTAGTATCTGTTCCGATACGATAATGGTCCGATATTTAAACGCAGAAAGGCACCGGTGTCCCCACCGATGCCAACCACTAAATCCAAAGTATAAACAACTGTTTATGACAATGAACTTGTGGCAAAGGTAAGGATTTTTTGAAAAATGGGAAAATTACGCTAATTCCAAAATTTTTGTGAATGCCAATCTATCGGAAAATTCATCGCTTTAAAATCAACTGTTGGATAACGCTGAGATAATTCAATTAGCCTTTCTTTCAATGTATTGTTTGGTGTCACCGTATGCAAAAGATATTTTATCATGCATATTTTATAGTAAACTCGCTTTCGGTCAATACTTGTATTTTCAATCCATTCATATATAGGTTTTTTCAGTTCAGAGGGAATGTTGGGCAACTCACGGTTCCATATTCTTCCGTGATGACAACAAATATTTCGAATATTAGCGAGTACCATCAACCAAGAAGCCAGCACTGGTGCCTGTAATCCGAACGATTTGGCAATCTGCTTTTGCAAACGCATATCTGCAATATTTATATACAAATTACCAAGAACGCCCAACGGTATTATTT
>CAKTUP010000161.1 GCA_934621705.1 uncultured Petrimonas sp. | reverse complement strand
GAAGCTGATCGGCACCAACGGTTTTGGAATTTACACCATGGACAAAGAACTGGCGCAACGCACCTACACGTCCATAATCACATCAGCAACAGGAGAATAAACAAAACGGTTTTTCATTTTATTTTTAAAAAGAGTCTTTTTCTTGAAGGCTCTTTTTTGCTTTTGTCAATTGAAGCAGATAAATTAAACTTTTTACTCGTTTTTCCATCAAACGTACCGTTATATTCACTAAATTTGTATGAATCAATCAATCGGAAAAATGGACAGCAAATACAAAAAACTCATCAAATGCCTGGCGCTCGACGCTATCGGTATGGCTTCTGCCGCCATGCCCATCATTGATGTTGTGTGGGCGCCGCTTGCAGCATCCATCAGTTACAAGATGTTTGGCGAAAAACGGGGAAAATTCACTTCGATAATCACTTTTATTGAAGAAATTTTGCCGGTTACGGACGTAATTCCGTCGTTTACCATTTTCTGGTTCTTGTTCGATTTCCTGGAAATAGGAAAAGAGGCCAAAACGGTAAACCAACCGATTGATACAGATTTTGTTGAAATAAAATAACACTCTTAAAAAATTTTATGAATTTACGAAAATTATTCGGCGGCTTGGTTCTGTTTTTCGCCCTGGCGGCCTGTGCAAACACATCAAAAGATGCGAATTCACTGTTGTGGAAAGTTTCGGGAAACGGATTGGAAAAGCCGTCTTATCTTTTTGGAACGCATCACCTGATTCCGCTATCGTTTTTAGACAGCATCACGGGCTTAGACGAAGCCTTCGAGGCCACTGAACAAACCGTCGGCGAACTGGATATGAGCAAAATGGCCGAAATGCAAATGAAGATCATGGGCGCGGCCATTATGCCGAACGAATACAGCTACCAAACGCTTTTGAGCGAACAGGATTTCCAGTTGCTCGACCAAACGCTGAAAGAGCTAATCGGTGTTGGATTAGACCAGCTTGGGCGAATGAAGCCGGCTATGTTAAGTAATTTGATTTCCATCACGTTATATCAAAAATATTATCCTACCCTATCGGGTGACAAAAGCATCGACCAACACTTTCAGGATGAAGCGGCTAAACGCTCACGTTCCGTAAAATCATTAGAAACCGCCGAAGAACAGATTCACACGTTGCTTGGTTCGCAAACCATCGAAAGGCAAGCCGAAATGCTGGCGTGTATGCTAAATCATCCTGAAATGCTGAAAGAGCAAATGGACAGGTTGCAAACGGCTTATATGAATCAGGATTTGGAAGCGCTGAACGCTTTGTATGAAGAGGAGTTACCCAATGACCCTTGCCCCAGCACACAAGAAGAAAAAGATGTGATAAACAAAAACCGCAACATTCAATGGTTGAAAATTCTGCCCGATATGATGCAGGAAAAATCGTCGTTCGTTGCAGTGGGATGTTTGCATTTGGTTGGGAAAGACGGGTTGATAGAAGGACTGAGAAAAGCTGGATTTACGGTGGAAGCGGTGAAGTGAGGCGATAAGGAGACTGAGCGAAAGGGCGACTTGGTGAGAACTTTTTTTAAAAAAAATGTCATTTTTACAGATATAGAATATAGGGATAAAAATTTATCCCTATATTTGTATCAAAATAAAAACCAAAATGCCCACCTTGTTTATCATTTTTGGCTTGCGATTTTTCTTTTATGCCGATGAGCATTTACCCATTAACGTACACGTTGAAAACGCAGACGGAAGGGCAAAATTTCTTGTTCATCCCAATGTAGAAATAGTTTCTAACAAAGGGATGAGGCCTTTGTCTTTGAAACGGGCAAGGGCAATTATCATCGAACGGCAAGTTGAAATAATAAGTAAATGGCATGAATTTCACGGATAAAAATAAGATGAAAACGATAAAAGATATTTGGTTTACCAACGAGCGTATCTTCCTGTGCACAACTGACGGAAACGAATACAGCAGACCACTGGAAGCATTTCCAACCCTGAAAGATGCGAGCGATGTGGATAGAAACAACTTCAAAATCGGACGTTTCGGCGATGACGTTCGCTGGGAGTCATTGGATGAGGATATACACATCGATAGCTTTTTCGAAACGAAGGAACCGGACACGAACAACGAAATTGGAGAAATTTTCAGCCGTTTTCCTCAGCTAAATGTTTCGGAAATTGCCCGCCGAATAGGGATTAATAAAAGCTTATTGGCAAAATATATTTACGGTATAAAAACGCCAAGCGAAGAAAGAAAAAATCAGATTAAAGCCGCGCTTCACGCATTGGGACAAGAGCTTGTGGCAATTTAAAATATGCTAATTTTTCAATAACCCAATGTGCCAATACAATAACAATTGGCACATTGAATTATTTTCTAATTAACAGAACCACATTTTCCACGTGATGCGTATGCGGAAACATATCTACCGGCTGCACGTGCGTAACCCGATATTTGGTATCCAACAAACTTAAATCGCGCGCTTGTGTGGCGGGATTGCAACTCACATAAACAACGCGTTGCGGTTCTGCAAAAAGGATGGTTTCGATCACATTGTCGTGCATTCCGGCGCGGGGTGGATCGGTGATGATGACGTCGGGGCGGCCGTGTTCGTTAATAAAATCCTGTGTGAGGATTTTTCGCATATCGCCGGCAAAGAACAGTGTGTTTTCGATATGGTTGTTGCGCGAATTTTTTCGTGCATCTTCAATGGCCTCTTCCACAAATTCAATTCCGATAACTTTCTTCGCGTCACGAGCGATAAAATTGGCAATGGTTCCCGTTCCGGTGTATAAATCATACACCAGTTCGTTACCCGACAATCCGGCAAAGTCACGCGCAATTTTATACAGATTATAAGCCTGACGGCTGTTGGTTTGGTAAAACGATTTGGGCCCAATCTTAAATTTCAACCCTTCCATTTCTTCCACAATGTAATCGCGGCCGCTCCACACCAAAACTTCCTGATCGGTAATCGTGTCATTGGCTTTTTGGTTGATAATGTACAGCAGCGAGGTAAGTTGCGGAAACTTATCGGCAATAAAATTCAACAACCTTTCTCTCTTTTCGGCATCGTCTTCGTAAAACACCACAATCACCATCCATTCGCCAATAGACGTATTGCGAACGATAAGCGTGCGCATCAATCCGTTCTGGTTACGAAGATCGAAAAACGTGTAATCGTTCTGTAAACAAAACTCACGGACGGCGTTTCGGATTTGATTCGACAAATCGTCTTGCAACCAGCATTTATTGATATCCAGCACTTTGTCGAACATTCCCGGAATGTGAAATCCCAGCGCGTTCATTTGCATAAACTCTTTATCGGTAGAAATTTCTTTCTCGGTGAGCCATCGTTTGTTGGAGAAGGTAAATTCCAATTTGTTGCGGTAAAACGTGGTTTCTGGCGTACCCAGAATGGGCGAAATTTCGGGTAATTCAATTTTTCCGATGCGCTGCAAATTATCGGTTACCTGTTTGTGCTTGAATTTCAGTTGTTCATCGTAAGGCAAAATTTGCCATTTGCAGCCGCCACAAACGCCGAAGTGCGAACAAAAAGCTTCCGTACGATTTTCGGAAAACGAATCAAAACGTATCGCTTTCCCTTCGGCATAGCTGCTTTTCTTTTTGGTAAGTTGTACATCCACAATATCTCCCGGAACAACAAAAGGAACAAAAACCGTCAGTCCATCCACTTTGGCAATCGCTTTGCCTTCGGCAGCAACATCGGTGATGAGTACGTTTTCTAATAGGGGGAGTTGTTTTCTTTTTTTTGCCATTAATATCTTTTTGTTTTTGCGATTGCAAAGATACAGCAAAACCTTAAAAGTTTTTCTCTTCCGAGAAAGTATAAAGGTTATCCCTATAATTTTAGAAAACAGGAATAATTTTATCTTTTATATTCACTTGATTTCGCTCAATCACTTCAACTTATCCAACATTGGTATTTCTTGGAGTTTTCTTTCGAACAAATCGAAATTCATCGTTTAAAATATCGCAGTATTTCAATCTGCAAAGATTAACAATATTTTATCAGCCATCGGTTTTGATTCACAACAACAAACCACCTCAAAAGGATTTCCCCAAGAAGTCCTTTTTTTGTATTTTTGCACTTTAATTCAAAAACAATGGAAATTTCAAGCAAATA
>CAKTUP010000160.1 GCA_934621705.1 uncultured Petrimonas sp. | reverse complement strand
AAAAGGATTTCCCCAAGAAGTCCTTTTTTTGTATTTTTGCACTTTAATTCAAAAACAATGGAAATTTCAAGCAAATACAGTCCTGCCGAAGTAGAAGATAAATGGTACAAATATTGGATGGAAAACAATTTATTCCATTCCGAACCCGATGATCGTGAGCCTTATACGATTGTAATTCCGCCACCCAACGTTACCGGAATTCTGCACATGGGGCACATGCTCAACAATACCATTCAGGATATTCTGGTGCGTCGCGCGCGCATGCAAGGAAAAAATGCTTGCTGGGTTCCCGGAACCGACCATGCTTCCATTGCCACCGAAGCAAAGGTGGTTGCCAAACTTGCTTCCGAAGGAATAAAGAAATCTGACCTTTCCCGCGACGAATTTCTATCTCACGCCTGGGATTGGACCCACAAACACGGCGGAATGATTCTGGAGCAGTTGAAAAAGTTGGGTGCTTCGTGCGATTGGGATAGAACATGTTTTACCATGGATGACATCCGCTCTGAAAGCGTGCTCAAAGTATTTGTGGATTTATACAACAAAGGATTGATTTATCGCGGTGTGCGAATGGTGAACTGGGATCCGCAAGCGCTTACAGCACTTTCCGATGAAGAAGTTGTTCACAAGGAAGTGAATGGAAAACTCTTCTATTTACGCTACAAAGTCGCCCCACCCAACCTCCCCCAAGGAGAGGAGCAGGGTAGTGAAAGCTTCAACCAACAAACAAAACCTAAATATCAAACTGCTGATAAATCTCTCTACGGCGTTTTAAAAGAAAACGCAAAAGAGTTACGGCGTTTTTCTACCGAAGCAGAAAGCATCTTATGGAAAATGTTACGTAATAAGAATCTTGGCGAAAAATTCAGAAGGCAACATATTATTGAAGGATTTATCGTTGATTTCGTTTGTTTATCCAAACAGCTTATTATTGAATTAGATGGAGGCTATCATAACAAACCTGAAATTAAAGAAGCCGATGAATTCAGAACAAGTATTCTTGAAGAAATAGGATACCGCATGCTCCGCTTCACAAACGAAGAAGTTATTGGGGATACGGATTCCGTGCTACGTAGAATAGAAGCTGCCCTTCTCCTCCCCCATGGGGGGAGGCCGGGAGGGGGCTTGGAAGATGAAGAAACTTACGCCATCATCGCCACTACCCGCCCCGAAACCATTATGGGCGACACAGCCATGTGTATCCATCCCGATAATCCTAAAACGGCACACCTGAAAGGCAAAAAAGTGATTGTTCCCCTCATCAATCGCGTTATTCCCGTTATTGAAGACGAATACGTGGATATGGAATTTGGAACGGGATGCCTGAAAGTAACTCCTGCCCACGATGTTAACGATTATGTATTGGGCGAAAAATACAATCTTCCGTCCATCGACATTTTTAACGATAACGGAACGCTAAACGAACACGGCGCAATGTATGCCGGAATGGACAGATTTGATGTTCGCAAACAGATCGAAAAAGATTTGCAGGAAGCCGGCCTTATCGAAAAAACAGAGCCTTACACCAATAAAGTGGGGTTTTCGGAACGAACGAATGCCGTTATTGAGCCGAAACTTTCGATGCAGTGGTTCCTGAAAATGGAAGACATTGCCAAGCCTGCGCTTGAAGCGGTTGAGAACGATACCATCAAATTCTATCCGGAAAAATACAAAAACACCTATCGTCACTGGATGGAAAATATCCGCGATTGGAACATCTCGCGCCAGCTGTGGTGGGGACATCAAATTCCGGCGTATTACCTGCCCGAAGGTGGATATGTGGTTGCCGAATCGGCTGAAAAAGCGTTGAAATTGGCACAAAAATCGAATCCTAATCTAACAATGTCGGACCTGAAACAGGACGAAGATGTGCTCGACACCTGGTTCTCATCGTGGTTGTGGCCTATTTCAGTTTTCGACGGAATAAACCATCCCGACAACAAAGAAATTAACTATTACTACCCTACCAGCGATTTGGTTACGGGCCCCGATATTATCTTCTTTTGGGTAGCCCGAATGATTATGGCGGGATACGAATATCGCAACGCCCCGTGTTTTAACAACGTGTATTTCACGGGAATAGTGCGCGATATTCAGGGCAGAAAAATGTCGAAACAGCTCGGAAACTCACCCGACCCCATCGAACTGATGCAAAAACACGGCGCCGACGGCGTTCGGATGGGTATGTTGCTAGCTTCATCGGCAGGAAACGATTTGCTTTTCGATGAATCGCTTTGTGAACAGGGACGCAACTTCAACAACAAAATCTGGAACGCGTTCCGATTGGTAAAAGGCTGGGAAGTCGCCCCCTCTAACTCCCCCGAAGGGGGAGAATCTCCCCTCTCTTGTGGAGAGGGGTTGGGGGAGAGGCTACAGCCCGAAACAGCAAAAATTGCCATCAATTGGTTCGAGAATGTATTGTCGAAAACCATCGTTGAATTAGAAGATTTGTTTAGCAAATATCGCTTGTCAGAAGCGTTAATGACAGTTTACAAGCTGTTTTGGGACGAGTTTTCGTCGTGGTATCTTGAGTTGGTGAAACCCGCGTACCAACAACCCATCGACCGCGCCACCTACGATGCCACGCTCGCGTTTTTCGACAGCCTGCTGCGGCTGCTACACCCTTTCATGCCGTTCATTACCGAAGAACTCTGGCAAGCGTTGCTACCACGAGAATCGGGCGAAAGCATTATGGTTGACGCACTTCCGCAAGCGGGAAAAGTGGACGAAAAGCTGATTGCCGATTTCGAGACAACCAAGCAGATAATCGCTGGTGTTCGCACCATTCGTCTGCAAAAAAACATCCCCAACAAAGACGAACTGCTGTTGCAGGTAATTGGAAATCACGATAACCGATTCGACGCTGCCATCGTAAAAATGGCAAACCTTTCGTCCATCGAAAACGTATCGGAAAAGGCCGGCGGAACGGCAAGTTTCTTGGTGGGTACAACCGAGTTTGCCGCTCCCATGAACGACAAAATCGATGTGGAAGCCGAACTGAAAAAACTAAAAACCGAACTCGTTTACGAAGAAGGATTCTTGCAATCGGTGCAAAAAAAGTTGAGCAACGAACGATTCGTACAAAATGCGAAACCCGAAATTGTGGAAAACGAACGCAAAAAACAAGCCGATGCCGAAAACCGTATTGCATTGCTGAAGGAGAATATTAAGGCATTATCTGCCCAGCGGTTGTAATCCGCTTTGCAGGTTTTCAAAATGCTGAATCCAGCCAAAAAGAGATAATATGCAACATTTAATTTCGTATATCTCAACACAAATTGACGAGAAAATTTTCTCGTTTCGCTCCGTTTCCGGCGGCGATATCTCTTCCGCGTACCTTCTCGAAACCAAAACACAAAAATTTTTCTTAAAAGTCAACTCCAAACCGTTTGCATCAACCATGTTCCACGCGGAACAAAAAGGATTGCATGCCATTGAAGAAACGCAAACCATTGCCGTTCCGCACGTGCATCTGGTGGATTCGTTTGAAGATAAATCGTTTCTACTGATGGATTTCGTGGAAAGCAAACGTCCCGACGCATCCGATTTTCAACGGTTGGGAACTCAATTGGCAATGCTGCACCAATGCACACAGGCAGATTTTGGGTTTTCGGGCGATAATTTCATCGGCAGTTTGCCGCAATCCAACACACCAAACAGAAATTGGCCGGAGTTTTATTGGCTCGAACGTATTTTTCCGCAACTAAAAATGGCGCTCGACAACCAATTGCTCCGCAAAAACGAAATTTCTTCGGAAGAAAAGGCCATTGCCGTATTTCGTGAAATTTTCGGAAACGTTGTACCATCAATCGTCCACGGCGATTTGTGGGGCGGAAATTACCTTATTGCCACCAACGGAACGCCCTACTTGATTGACCCCGCTGTCTATTTCGGCCACTCGATGGTAGATATCGCCATGAGCAAACTTTTCGGCGGTTTCGGACAATCGTTTTACGAAGCGTATCACGAAATCATTCCCAAAACCCAAAACTATTCCCGCCAAATCGAACTCTATCAATTATATTACCTGCTTGTCCACCTCAACTTATTCGGCAGCGGATATTATTCCGGTGTTTCATCGATTTTAAGAAAGTATTTCTAACTTTGCAAAAAACACTT
>CAKTUP010000159.1 GCA_934621705.1 uncultured Petrimonas sp. | reverse complement strand
CGAAACCCGCACCCCGAACCGCGCAACAAAATTTATGGCACAAGAAGACGTTTTTAAAAAAATTGTATCGCACTGCAAAGAGTACGGATTTGTTTTTCCGTCGAGTGAAATTTACGATGGCTTAGGCGCCGTTTACGACTACGGTCAAATGGGCGTTGAGCTGAAAAATAACATCAAAAAATATTGGTGGGACAGCATGACGCTGTTGCACGAAAACGTGGTAGGCATTGATTCCGCCATTTTTATGCATCCTACCATTTGGAAAGCATCGGGACACGTGGATGCGTTTAACGACCCGCTTATCGATAACAAAGACAGCAAAAAACGCTATCGCGCCGATGTGCTGATTGAAGAATACCTGGTAAAAATAAACGACAAAATAGACAAGGAAGTTGAAAAAGCAGCCAAACGATTCGGCGATAGTTTCGATGAAAAAATGTATCGTGAAACCAATCCGCGCGTGTTGGAAAATCAGCAGAAACGCGACGAAGTTCACGCCCGCTTTGCCAAAGCATTAAACGACAGCAACCTTGACGATTTGCGTCAAATCATCGTAGATTGCGAAATTGCCTGCCCCATCAGCGGCACCCGCAACTGGACGGAAGTGCGTCAGTTCAACCTGATGTTCGCTACCGAAATGGGTTCTACCGCCGACGGCGCGATGAAGGTTTATTTAAGGCCGGAAACGGCACAGGGAATTTTCGTAAACTTCCTCAACGTGCAAAAAACCGGACGAATGAAAGTTCCTTTCGGCATCGCTCAGATTGGGAAAGCTTTCAGAAACGAAATCGTTGCCCGCCAGTTTATCTTTCGCATGCGCGAATTCGAGCAGATGGAAATGCAGTTTTTCGTGGTCCCGGGAACGGAACTCGACTGGTTTGAGTATTGGAAGGAAGCCCGTTTGAAATGGCATCAGGCTCTTGGTTTCGGAAACGAAAACTATCAGTTTCACGATCACGATAAACTGGCGCATTACGCCAATGCCGCCACCGATATAGAGTTTCGCATGCCTTTCGGCTTTAAGGAAGTGGAAGGAATTCACTCGCGCACCGATTTCGACCTGGCGCAGCACGAAAAATATTCCGGCAAAAAACTGCAATATTTTGATCCCGAACTCAACAAATCCTACGTTCCATACGTGGTGGAAACCTCCATCGGGCTCGACAGGATGTTCCTTTCGGTCCTTTCGGGTTCCTATTGCGAAGAAACACTGGAAGGCGGTGAAACCCGCGTTGTGCTGAAAATCCCGGCAGCTATCGCACCCGTGAAATTAGCCATTTTGCCCCTCGTAAAAAAAGACGGATTACCCGAAAAAGCCACCGAAATTTGGAATGAGTTGAAATTCAGTTTCGCCTGCCAGTACGACGAAAAAGACAGTATCGGCAAGCGCTATCGCCGTCAGGATGCCATTGGAACGCCGTATTGCGTTACCATTGACCACCAAACGCTGGAAGACAACACCGTAACCATTCGCGAGCGGGACTCGATGGAGCAAAAACGGGTCAGCATCAGCGAAATCGAAAAAGAAATTTCTCAAAAAACAGAAATAAAACAGTTGTTGAAGAAGTTGGAATAAGTGGAGAAGAGAAGAAGTTGCTGGCGGCGATTGATGCTCTCGCATTTTGCAACCCGAAATTCGTCACAAAAACAGATAATTATGAAAAGTAAAAAAAATAACTTAGCGCTATCGCTGCATGAGCCTGCGGTAGCCTATGAAACAAAAGGTCATGTGCGCCTAAATCTTCCCCCGGAGTATATTGCCACTTTATCAGCCGGTGAGATAGAGGATTTGTCGCATTGCATTACAGGTAAAGAGCTGGAAGATAGAGTTATTTCTCGCTTAGAAAAAAGATTGTCCGCCAAAACATGCAAGTAATCTATCGCGAAGAAATTGAATTGTATCTTTCCGAATTGATAGCAGTTTTATTCGAAAAAGAATATTTTGGATTTAATGATTCGGCACGACAATATGTTCACGAATTGAGAATGGCGATTGAGAAAGCGTTGCCCATTATTGCTATCCGAAAAAAGGCACCCGAATATTTCTCACGTTACGGAAAAGATTTGTGGTATATACACATTCGAATGAATAAACAAACAACGTGGTATGCTTTTTTTTCAATTCATCGCAATAATTTATATATTGTTCGTTACATAACCAACAATCACACAGAGGCACATTTAATTAGAAGTTAGAAATTAGAAAAAACGAAGAAGTTGCAGACAGCGGTTGATGTTCTTGTAACTCGTAATCCGTAACTCGAAAAAACAAAACAATTATGAATACAAAACTATCCCTATTACTGAGTGTTTGCGTCTTGTTGCTTTTTGCCACTTGCGAAAAAACCGAAACCTTCGATACCCGATGGAAAGACAGCAACGAAGCCCAATTTGCTAAAATGGAAAGAGATGCGGGTTATACAAAACTCGAATCGCAATCGAAAAACGGGCATATCATGTACAAAGAAATTACCGATAGCAAAAGTGGGATTAAACCTACTTTCGAGAAAGAAGTGATGTTACTTTACACCGGTTGGTATAAAAACGATTGGACCAGAGAAGACACGTACACAAACAGCGACGGTAATAGGATCACCAATAAAATCATTTTCGACTCAACGGCTGACAGAAACGATATTCCCAGTAAACTGAGTCCAAGAAGTGTTGTAGATGGCTTTGCCACCGCTCTACAACATATGGAAGTAGGCGACAAATGGGAAGTTTGGATTCCCTGGCAATTGGGTTATGGAGCTTCGGGAAGAGGTGATATAAAAGGTTATACCACAATGGTTTTCGAAATTGAAATGATTGAAATACTGTAAAGACGGTATGCACACTGTCTCTCACAACGACAATAAAAACTTCTCGATGGCACTCCTCACTTGTGAGCGGGTGCCATTGAATTTATTAACCATTACCGTGAACGCGTATTGCTTGTTTCCATCTATTAGATAGCCCGAATAGCAGTGTACACCGCCGATACTTCCGCTTTTTGCCGATATTTTGCCTTCGTATTTCGTGCCACGCAGAAAATTGCGTAACGTGCCGTCGCGTCCGGCTTTGGGAAGCGAATCGAAAAACACTTTCGAATTCTTGCTTTTGCTGTACATATAAACAATAATTTCGTTTAAAAAAGCAGGGCTAAAAGCGTTTTGCGGCGCCAGTCCCGAGCCGTCGTACAACGTAAGAGATGTGGTGGAAACGCCTTGCTGTTCCCAGAATTTCTTTACATAATCTATTCCGGCTTGAAGCGGATCGCTGTAAATATCGGCATTCTGCGTTCTTCCGATAATCCGGAGCAGGTGTTCGGCATAGTGGTTGTTGCTCTTCACGTTCACTTCCTGCAAAATATCTTTCATCGGCCGCGAAGTTTGCGTGTGAACCACTTTTCCGATTTTATACGTAACCGGGTTGCTGGCAATATAATCTACTCTTGCAGTCTCTACCCTACTTATTTTTATCCCCGAACGCGTCAGGTAATCGGCCAGCGTTTCGCCCAAAAACAACCCGGGATCGGGAATATCGCCTTTTATGCTGAATTCGGTTCTTCCCCCGGGAATATTTCCGCGGATGGTTCTTTCGTACGAAAACGGAACGCCGTAAATATACCCGTTATCGCTTCCCGATGTATTCAATGTGAGGAAGTTGGAGAACTGAATCCGTTTCATTTCGGGTTCGGTGCGAAGAATTCTGGGCGAAGCGCTTCGGTCGGATGTATTGAAAAAGAGCTTGTAGGAGTTATCGAAAACACTTATCCCATAGGTTCCCGACGCGTAATAATTGCCGATATCAATCCACGTCCATTCGGGCGAAATACCGTCGTAGCCGAAAAGATTGTCAACCACGTAGATACTGTATTCCTTATCGGGCGCAAGTTCTTTTTTCAGCGCATCGGCAGCATTGATGAAAAACGCGGCCGTGTTGTCGCCAAACGCGTCGCTGCCCAGCGTGGGATCGCCCGAACCGAGCACCAAAATCCGCGACGGATCGTTTTCATCCAGCGCCACACGCGTAGCGTACCGATAATTTTCGCCCAGCAACTCCAACGCCGTTGCCGAAGTAATGATTTTCGTTACCGATGCCGGCGTGAGCGACTTTTGTGCATCGTGAGAAACAATGGTTTTACCCGTTTTCAACTCCGTAA
>CAKTUP010000158.1 GCA_934621705.1 uncultured Petrimonas sp. | reverse complement strand
TCGTTTTTCTGAATTTTGTTATCTCTATTTGTTTTTGTGGAATTTGCATATTCAGGTTGTGCAAAAATGTATCTCGTTGCGAATCCACAGCTCTTTTTTGTAATTCTATTTTCTTTTTGTCGTTGTTGAACGTGTAAAGATTCCCGAAATTCCACGACAACCGCAGCCCACCGATAAAGTAGGGCGAAAACTCGTTATCAAACATGTTCAACGCGGGTTTTCCGAAACCGCCCTGCCCAAAAGCGGCGAGAACGGGCAGGTTTTTGGCTTTTAACAACGACCGTTGCGACTCGATAGCATTTTCCTGCGCCTGAAACAACTTCAATTCGGGACGGTTAATAATCGGCGATGCAAACGCCGATTCAGGGTCGGGAGTGATAAACGTGGCATTCTCGTCAATAGGTTCGCCGATTAATACCGACAACATTTTCATATACGCGTCGCGTGTCGATTCCAAATGAATGCGTTGTTGACTAACCTTTAATTGCTCCACTTTTACGGCGCTTAAATCGGCTTGGTTGGCTACGCCATTCTGAATATACGTTTCTACGTTGTTGTAATTGCGTTGTAATTCTTTTTCGAAGACTTCTTGCAACGTGAGCTGCCTGTCCATCAGGAGAATTCCGAAAAACAGGTTGTTCACCCGCTCTCTCAGTTTATAGATTTCGCTCGATAATTGTTGTTTTTCCACTTCGGAACCGGCTTCCACACTTTTCTTCTGAGCCGATATTTTTCCGCCGTCCCAAATCAACTGATTCACTTCGGCAAAGATTTTGTATTGGTCTTTGTCGATGGAAGGGATTGTTATCCCGGGCACGTTTAAATCAATTTTCGTCACGTCCGATTGCCACGTTCCCTGAGCATTCAAACTGCCCTGCGGCAAATAGGCTTTATTGGCATTGGCAATGTTGTAATTTTTTGTCTGTTCAATGACGTCGTATTGAGCAATGGCGGGATAGTTGGCCGCTGCTTTTTCCTGACATTCATCAATGGTAATCGATTGCGCCGTGGCGTATATCGCATTCATTCCCACGAATATCGCCAATAGTAGAATTAATTTCAATTTCATTCTTTTTGTTATTAAAAGGTTGTTTGCATACTCTTTTTTATCCGGTGTTGATGGCAGAAAATCAAACCATGCATCCGGAAATGTACAGGGAGTTGAATAGTTTATCACTTTCGAGCATAGGAGCCGTTTTCACACGTATGTCGAGCTTCGAAATTTTCTCTTTCAAGTCGTCGTCTATCGTTGAAAGATAAACTTCATCTACCTGTTTCTTTTTTAAGATGGATAGCCTGTCTTGCTCCGATTCAGTATCGGGGTCTATTGTTGCCACTCCGGTAACGCGCTCGTTTTCGATGTCAAAAATCAGTATTCGACTGTCTTTGTTGTTTAAGTGGCTGAGTTTGTCATTTTCAAAGAAAAGTGCAATTCTCATATTAACATCCATATTTGTGTATATTAAAAAACATTGTAAAAATCAGGCTTTATGCACATTCCCACACGAAATTTTAAGTCGCGTTTCCGGTAGTCGAGCATGCTGTCGCCTGTACCGCTGTAAAATTCTCCAAAAAGATATTGATTGAATCTGTCGGAAACCTTGTACCCTGCCGACAGAGTTACATTGGCACTTTTCACACTTTTTTTCGGACTCACTGCGCCCGAAAACCACCATTTGTCGTTTCTCGTCTTGTAATCTAAAGCAAAATTTCCGGTTCCCCTGTAATCGAGTATATCTTCGTTGTTTTCGCCCATAAGAAAAGGCACCGATACTTTGAATTTTATCGACAAATTGTTTGTAAAGAAATATTTACCCGAAAAACTTATCAGGTTTATATCACGCGATTGTTCATCGTTTTGTCCGTTCGACTCGTGTTCCAGTTGAAGAAAAGTGGCTCCGGTAAGTTGGTTATTCACAATTATATACCTTCCTACTCCGAGTCCCGGATTGTAATTATTGTCGCGAAAAGGCGCTGATTTTGCGTAAAGATTCCAAAAGGATTTTTGCGTATAAGTCATGTAAAGAAACGTATTGAAAGGCAAAAGGCTTTTCGTAAGGCGATGACGAATGCTGATTTGATATTTAACATCAGCCGTTTCGCTGTTTATTTTTTCGTTTAACGATACGCCCGAAATAAAATAATTGTCTTTGAAAACCGAAAATGCGGGTAAAGAATCGGCTTTTCTGATAATTTCTTCTTCCGACATTTTCAGGTAAAGCTTATCGCTTTCTATTTTGGTTTTTACATTTTCAAGTATTTTTGACAAAGAACGCCGCGTAGTATCCTGATACGTTGATGTATGTTGCGCGCCTGCTTCGTGAACAAAGAAAAAGGCAATTACAATGCTTATATACAGGGTTTTACTACTCATTGGGTCGGCAACTATACAAAGTTAGTGAATATTCACTCACAAATATAACACGTCTTTCTGCAATACGTTCATTCGTTTTTATTTTTTTATGAATAATGGTTACTTTTTTATGGAAATTAACGGTGCGGCATTACGGTCAAATGGAAACTCAATACCACTTTTATTTCTCTAATTCTTTCATTTTTAGTACAAATATGCCTGAATAATGCAAAAATGGTATCTTTACCGTAGGAAAAATTATTTTTTATTGTCTAATTTCTTATTTTCAAGAACTGCCTGAGCGTCATAAAACAACTTTTGGCTGATAAGCGGTTCATGCTGTCCAGTCACAAAGTATCCTTCTTCTTCTTTATAAGGGGGAACGAAAATCTTGCCGCAATACAATGGATTTCTTACGGCTACCCAAAAATTGTTCTTGCTAAACCGGCCTTTTTCTTTTGCTTTTTCCCTGACCTTTTTCCAAATCTGCTCGGTGCTGAAATTATCGCATACAATTTGTTCAAATGCCCATTTTAGAATAGGCGCCTCAAATTCGTGAAACCCGATGTATTTCTTTTTGTCTTCGGTTATCTTGTTGACATATCCGAGCGGAGCGGGCCCCATATGGCGGCCTTCTTTTCTGGCTCTGCGCATCCCGTGAAAGACATTAAGCGCCCTCCTGTCGTTTTCGACCTCCGGCGCTGCAAGATAGAAAGCCAACATGATTTTATTTTCGGGAACGGTTAAATCCAAAGGCTGCTCGATAGCCTCCGGCTCTACCCCGAATGTCCGCAATAAATTAATCATTTGATAAGCGTCTCCTGCATTTCTGCTGAATCGATCCCATTTGGTAAAGAGTATCAGCGTACTGGATTTGTGCTTTTTAAGTTTACGTAAGCTGGATAAATATTTTTGCCATTCGGGACGTTTAAATGATTTTGCCGAATGATCTTCTATGTAAATATTTCTGATTGGAATACCCTTTATTTCACAATATTTTCTCAATCGATCTTCCTGATCGCGTTGGGAATATCCCTTGTCTGCCTGCTCATCCGTGGATACGCGTATGTATAAGTCTGCTTGTTTCATGACGACTTCTTAAATGGTTTATCTCATTTAAATATATCCTCTAAGGTATTGATTAAATGCTATACCTGCAATTTTATTAACAAAATCTAAGATTATTTTTGCTTCTTCCAAATTAACGTGAATACCATTTTTCTTCAATATATGTATAACCCTTTCAGGAGTCAATTCTTGTTTATTTTCTTTTTCCATCACCAATCATATTTAATGGTTTTCATGACGGTTTATTCCGCACCTGCAAACATATAAGCCTGGTTTATATGTTTTTAAAATTGGCTTCCTATGGCGTTATTTGGCTTTGATTGGCTGTTGTGTAAAAAAATCCTTTTTTCGTCGTATCATTTATTTCTGTCTTGTGGTAGGAGTTGTTCTTCGGTATCACGCTAAGCGGTATGGTTTTTTGTGTAATCCTTCTACAAATACAATTCACTTTTTATTCGTCTGCGGCATACCGTCCAAATTCTCGAAGCCGTTCGCTACGGCCAAGCTCCGTTCAGGTTCTAAAATTTGCCCGATAAGCCTCGACAAAATGGCTGGATGCGAAAAAGTGCTATACGAGAAAGCCCAACCCCATTTGGACGATTCCCGCCTTGCACCTTTTCTTTTTCGAAACGAAACAGCTTTTTATTTCTTACACCGGTTGTTCGCCAACGTATGCCGATTTTGTTTCGAGGACAAAGGAAAAACGTGTTTGTCAATCTGCAAGGTCAAGTC
>CAKTUP010000157.1 GCA_934621705.1 uncultured Petrimonas sp. | reverse complement strand
TAGGCATCCATTATAAGCGAAAGATAACAGAATCGACACTCGCCCTCATCTATCCAAATCGGAATATAAGTGATGTCGCTTACCCATAACTGATTCGGACCTTCAGGGATGAACGCCTTGACCAGATTCGGATATAACGGTAATCCGTGGCGAGAGTCTGTAGTACGAGGCTTTCTGATCTTCTGACGCACTTTAAGCCCGTATTTATCGACAACCGTCTCGAAACGGTCACGACCCAAAGGGGCATTTCCTTTGAATTCTTTACGATACATATACCACAGTTTCATGCCTCCGATGCCCGGATCTATTTTTCGGATAGAATGGATAAACTCCACGGCAAACGCTTCTTGAGTGAGTTTGCTAAGTCTGGTCTGTTCAATATCTTTGAAATATGCCTGCTTGGTAACGCCAAACAATCTACACAAGGCAGCTATGGGATATTGCCGCTTGTCTTGTGTATGCAGGTTCGTTACTGTTTGGCGCCAACTTTTTTTCTTATTTTGATGTTAAATTGTTCTTCTGCAACGTTTATCATCTCATCATACGCATCCGCCCTCAGACGCTGATACTTCAACTCTTCCCTGAGATGTGCCAGTTCTGTCTCCAAAGAGTCAGTTTCTTTTGATGAAGCTACATTGATATTATCCTTTGCCTTCTTAGAACCTTTCCCTGAGGATTTGTCAAGATTAGAGATGGCTTCCATAATTTCTGCCTTGGTTTTGTATTCTTTGACAAAGTTACGAATCCAATAACCAATAGATGCAAAAGAAACCGGTAAAATTTCACTGATGGAACGATAACCCATGCCTTCTTCAAAGTAAAGATGTAGCACCTTGGATAAATACTGCTTTTTTAGACTTCCATCCGTTGGAAAATCTCTACGAGGACTTCCGATTCCTCTAAATTCATACTTTTCTGTTTTCATTTTGACTCTTTTTAGGAGTCAACTTTTTTCAGGGAAAGACATTGTAATCCAGCATAGTTGCTTATTGCAAAATATATTGTATCTTTGAACCCGAGTATTGTGGAGACAATGGGAAGCAAACCCAAGACAAGAGTTCCATTTTGCAGTGCGCTCTTAGCCGTACCCCGCAAGCAAAAAATAAGATATAATACATTGAACTTAAATAGGTTGGAGTATCAGGTTCATCGACCTCTCTCTCCGCGGAAAAAGCAAACCAACACACGCTATCTGATTAACCAACAACCACATACCCTTATCCCTTTTAATAATTCGCACAACATTTCCAAGAATAATTATTTCGAGTAATGCTCTATTGAGTCATTTTTTCAATTTGTCATCGTAACACTAATTGCAAGATAACCGTCACTCCTCGTTATAATATCATATAACTGTCGTAATTTTCATTCACATAAAATCCTCAAAATACCGTGTAATATGTTCGTGCAGATGCACCCGGTCGCGCCCCATCATATTGTGTTCGTGGCCGGGATAGACAAAGAAATCGGGATGTGTGCCGGCGCCGATTGCCGATTTCAAAAACTGCAAGCTGTGCTGCATAACTACCACCGGATCTTCATCGCCGTGAATAATCAAAAGGCGCGATTTCAGCCTGTCGGCTTTGTTAAGCAGGCTTGTTTCCGCATATCCATCGGGGTTTTCCTGTGGTGTGTCCATATACCGCTCGCCGTACATCACTTCGTAATATTTCCAATCGGCAACCGGCCCGCCGGCAACGCCCACTTTGAAAACATCGGGATAGCGCAGCAGCATATTTATCGTCATAAATCCGCCGTAGCTCCAACCGTGAATGCCCATTCGTTCCGCATCAACGTAAGGCAGCGATTTCAGAAATTCCACGCCGCGCAGTTGGTCTTTGGCTTCTTCTACACCGAGTTGACGATGCGTAACGTTCTCAAAATCAAATCCGCGATTCGATGTTCCCCGATTATCCAACACGAAAACCACGTATCCTTTTTGCGCCATAAACATTTCCCAACCGCCCGAGCCGTATCGCCAACGGTTTTGCACCATTTGCGAATGCGGGCCACCGTACACGTAAACGGCCACGGGATGTTTTTTTGTGGCATCGAAATTGGCGGGTTTTATCATTCGGTAATGTAAATCGGTTTTGTTGTCCGCTGCCTTAATGGTTCCCGTTTCCACCGAAGGAATGCTGAAGCCTGCAAACGGATTGCGCGCCGAAGCCAACGTGATGGTTTTCCCGTTTCGGGTGTTGATGAGGTCAATCGTGCCCGGATTATCGTGCGACGAATAGCGGTCGATAACGTAACGTCCCGATGCACTGAGCGATGCGGAATGCATTCCTTGTGCCGATGTGTGGCGCGTGGTTTTATCGTTTTTCAGGTTTGCAGAGTAAATGTGCCTGTCCATTGGCGTGGGGTGGGTGGAAACGAAAAAGAGATTCTCGCCTTTTGCATCAAAACCGATGACGTTTGTAACTTCCCAATTGCCTTTGGTCAGCTGTTTGAGCAATTTGCCCGAAACGTCGTACAAATACAGGTGATTGTATCCGTCGCGATTGCTTTGCCAAACAAATTGATTGGGTTTGTTTTTCACGAACAACACAGGATTTTGCGGCTCCACGTATTTAGGATGCGTTTCTTCGAAAAGCGTTTTGTCAATCTCGCCCGATAGCGCTTCGTATCGGTTGAGTTTCATACGATTTTGCCCGCGATTGAGCTCGGCAACGTAAATCCATTTTCCATCGGGGCTCCACGCTACGTTGGTGAGAAATTTGTCTTTGGGTTCGCCGGTTTTGAGATAAACCGTTTTTGCGGTTTTTGTATCGTAAACGCCAATGGTAACTTCGTGGCTCGTTTCGCCCGCCATTGGGTATTTGACGCTTTTTTCGGAGGCAATTCGGGTGGAAATATCCACGATGGGATAATTGGTCACCATTGTTTCGTCCATCCGGTAAAACGCCAACTTTTCGCCGTTAGGCGACCAAAAAGTTCCTTTATTAATGCCGAATTCGTCTCGGTGAACGGATTTTCCGTAAACTATTCCTTTATTTTCTTCGTTGGAAATAGCCGTTTCCTTTTCCTCTTTGTCCTTTATAAACAGGTTGTTTTCTTTGTTGAAAGCTGTGAAAGAGCGATTATCGTCTTCGTTGTTGAAGAACTTGGTTGCGCGCTCTTTATCGGTACGCTGATTGAGCAGGAACGTCTTTTTTTGTATCGAAAAAGGATTTTCTACATAAAACACCGAGTCGCCGCTAATTTGTAGCAAGCTGTCGCCTCGCCACCGATATTGCTCGGCAATGCGCGGATAATAATTGTAGAAATCTTTTCCGCCGGGGATGAGTTCGTCTAAAGTGAATTGTTTGGTTTGTTGGGCGGATAATGCGCTTGAAAAAGCGAATAGCAGAATGAGAAGGATGTTTTTTCGCATAATGTATCTTTTGTGGATTGGGTTGGCAAATTTAGTAAAAATCATCGAATGCAGGATAGTTTTTTTTATCCGTGATGTATGGGGTGGTTTTGTCTTTTTGAACTTGCCCTTTCAGAAATTTCAGTGCATAAAAGCTTGTCTAAAGAACAATAGTACCTAATAACTTGTCATCCTGAACGAAGTGAAGGATCTAAAAAACTGATAAAAAGATTTCTCACGTTGTTCGAAATGACAAAAATAGGCTTTAATTGCCGCCGCCGTAAATTTTCTCCATCTCCTTTTCCCGCATTTTCTCTTCCCGATATACCCAGTCTTCCATTTGTTCCTGGCTGACAAGCCTGCCGCCTTCGAAGAAGAAAATGCTGTTTATCATACGAGGTTCAAGTACATAATAAATAACTTCCTTGTAAATAAGTTCTTCGCAGAAGACGCCTTCTTCGTTGTTGAAAAAGTTGTATTGCAGTGGTTTACCGTATTTGGCAATAAACGCTTCCTTCTCCATCCCCAATTTGACATCGGTAAACCTGCTGCTTTGATCTTTGAACAAAGCACACGATGACAACAATCCGAAGAGGATTACAATTAAAAATAAAACTTTCGCTTTCATTAATAGTATTGTGTATTAGTCTGTTTACGAGATTTTTTCGACTATTATTTGGGCAGCCTTTTCCGATGCACCTGCACCACCTAATATCTGCCGCATTTCGGCGTAATTGTCCAGCATATTTTTGCGGTATTTTTTTACGTGAAGCAGTTGCGTTAGTTCTTTTCGAATATTTTCGACGGTGAAAAACTTGGCAAAAAACTCTTTCAC
>CAKTUP010000156.1 GCA_934621705.1 uncultured Petrimonas sp. | reverse complement strand
TACCAACTAAAACTTTTACAACACTATGTTCGACAACAGCAAGCGAGCGTTTATTGCCATCAACAACGAGGCCGAAGTATGCCTGATCCCCAAAATGGCCAACCGCCACGGACTCATTACCGGCGCCACCGGAACCGGAAAAACCGTAACCCTGCAAACGCTTTCGGAAACGTTTAGCGAAATGGGCGTGCCCGTTTTCGCGGCCGATATGAAAGGCGACCTTTCGGGTGTGGCAAAAACCGGCGGAAACAAAGAAAGCGTTAACAAACGCGTAGAAGATTATAAACTGGCCGAAAAAGGTTTCGAATACAAAGGCTTTCCCGTGCGTTTCTGGGACGTTTTCGGCGAACAAGGGCATCCGGTGCGCACCACCGTTACCGAAATGGGACCGCTGCTGCTCGAACGTCTGCTGCAACTGAACGAAACTCAAGGCGCCATACTCTCCATGGTGTTTAGAATTGCCGACGATAACAACCTGCTGCTTATCGATTTAAAAGACCTGCAAAAAATGGTTCAATTCGTGGGCGATAACCGTGCCGAATTTACCACAAAATACGGAAACATTGCACCCGCAAGTATCGGCGCCATTCAGCGTGCGTTGCTGCGGCTTGAAAGCGAAGGCGCCGATAAATTCTTTGGCGAGCCGGAACTGGTGATTTCCGATTTTATGCAAACCGAACAGGGCAAAGGCGTTATCAATATTCTAGCAGCCGACAAGCTGATGAACTCGCCCCGCGTTTACACCACTTTTCTGTTGTGGTTGCTCGATGATTTGTTCAACAACCTTCCCGAAGTGGGCGATATGGACAAACCCAAATTAGTTTTCTTTTTCGACGAAGCGCACATGCTGTTTAACGATATGCCCAAACTGCTTCTCGAAAAAGTGGAACAAATCGTCCGCCTTATCCGCTCCAAAGGCGTAGGCATTTATTTCTGCACGCAAAACCCGGCCGATATTCCTCCGGTCATCCTCGGGCAACTCGGAAACCGGGTTCAACACGCGCTTCGCGCCTATACGCCCAACGACCAAAAAGCAGTTGTCGTGGCAGCAAACACGTTCCGCGTCAATCCCAAATTCAACACCGAAACGGCCATCACCGAACTCAACACCGGCGAAGCCTTGGTTTCGTTCCTCGACGAAAAAGGCGCGCCCCAAATGGTACAACGCGCCAACATCCTGCCACCGCAAGGCCAAATCGGCCCCATCACGGCAGGCGAAAGAGACCAGATAATGCGCCAATCGCTCATTTACGGCGTGTATGAAAAGTTGGTGGACAGAGAATCCGCTTTCGAAATCCTTTCCAAAAAACAAGACTTGCTTGCCGAAGAACGTCAACAAGCCGAAGCCGAGAAAGAGCGTGTCCGTCAGGAAAGAGAAGCGCGCAAAGCACAAGCCGAAGCCGAACGCGAACGTCGTGCCGATGCCCGCCGCAGAAAAGAGGAGCGCGGTATCGTGGGCGATTTACTGGAGCAAGTGGGCAAAAGCGCCACGCGACAAATCAGTTCACAACTCGGAAGAACCATCACAAGAAGTATTTTTGGAGCGTTTTTTGGGAAAAAGTAATCGGCTGTTGGCGGTTAGCTATTGGCTGTTGGCAAGTTGGTGAATTATTCACTACCCGGCTGACGAAGCCTCCGGCTTAGTTATTAACGGAGTTAAAAACTCCGTCTCCCGGACAGCGTTGAATAGTTCAGCAAAAAAAGTCTAACAATCTATCATCTTTCAGTCTAAAGTCTTTGCTCTTTGTTCTTTGCTCTTTACTCTAACAAAAAATTATGTACCCACAATTCTTCAAACACCACTGGCTGAAAAGCCTGCGCGCTCCCGGATATTACAAAAACCTGATTGTAAATATCTTTATGGGGCTAAGCGTTTTATACTTTTTGGTAATCTTCGTGCTTATGGGCTTTATGCTGCCGAAAATTCTGGCAGAAACCGCTCCGCAACTCGATCCGGCGCATACATTCAACGGCGTAATGATTTTCATCATCGTTCTGGCGTTGCTTATCCGGTTTCTGTTTCAGCCGCTGAGCACCATCAACCTGCAAAGCTATCAGGTGCTGCCCATCAAACGAAGCAAACTCGTCAATTACCTGCTGCTAAAACCGTTGCTCAATCCGGCCAACTACCTCACCCTCAGCTTTGCCATTCCTTTCGCGATAACCGGAATTAATCCGGCTTATGATATTGGCGGAGCGTTTCGGTTTATTCTGATCGTCATTTTCCTGATTTGGTTCAACACGCTTTTCGCCTCTTTCCTGAAACGAAAATTCGGTTCCAACATCTTGGGAATACTAACTTTTCTGATAATTGTTGCCGGACTGGCTGTGCTGGAATACTTCAAGATTTTCTCGGTTTTCGATTTATCGCAACAATTGTTTGGATTTCTTGTTGAAAATCCTCTCGGATGGCTGATGGTTTTAGCGGTTAGCGGGATCGCCTTCGTACTAAACAAATGGTTTTTCGCTCAAAACTACTATCCCGAAAACTTCGATAAGAGCGCGAAAAAGAGACAAGTAGAAGCTCAGCGATTCACCTTTATGGAGCGATTCGGGAAAATCGGCGAGATTATTTCTCTCGAAATGAAGCTCGTACTTCGACACAAACGCACCAAAAATGTTCTTTACATGGTGCCGCTGTTTTTATTTTACGGATTGCTGTTTTATCCGAACGGTATGTACAGGGAAAGCGACGGCCTGCTAATGTTTGTCGCCATTTTCATCACCGGTATCGGAATGATTATGTTCGGGCAATGGATCATCAACTGGGAAGGCTCGTATTTCGATTTCTTGATGACAAGAGACATTGATACTCAATCGTATATCAGGGCAAATTACTTTCTATTGCTGGCGCTCAGCGTTGTCTCTTATATTCTTACCACGCCTTATTTTTTGTTCGGAACGGATATTCTTATCAATCATTCTGTGGCGTTTTTGTACAACGTTGGAGTGAATATCCACGTGTATCTTTTCGGAGCGACGTACAACACTAAACGGCTGGAATTAGCGAAAGGCTCTGCCATGAATATGCAGGGAGTAACTTACAAGAATTTCCTCGTTATGATTCCGCTGCTGGTTGTCCCGATGGCGTTGATTGGTATTTTCTCGCTGTTCGATGCCAAAAATATCGCGCTTATTATTTTAGCCGCATTGGGACTGGCCGGAATTATTTTCTGGAAACAACTCCTCGAAATTACCGAAAAACAGTTCCTGAAACGAAAATACGCGCTTTGCGAAGGATTCAGGAAGAAAGAATAAACCCTCCGTCTGACCGATGACCGGTCTGACGGATAAATGTACAAACAACTAAAAATAAACAATATGAATATCGAAGAAATTCAACCGACTATAGATTCATCAATTCCTATGCCGCCTCCTGTACCGGTTATGGCAAATACTTTAATTGAAGCAATCGGCCTCAGGAAAATTTACAACGGCGTAGCCGTATTGAATATTCCGGAAATAGCGGTTAAAAACGGGGAAAGTTTCGGATTGGTAGGAAACAACGGCGCGGGAAAAACCACTTTTTTTCGGTTGATACTCGATTTGATCGAAGCAAGTTCGGGCGAAGTGCGGATTGACGGAGAAAAAGTTGCCCGTCGCGACGACTGGAAATCGAAAGTAGGCTCGTTCCTCGATGAAAGTTTCCTTATCGACTTTCTCACGCCCGAAGAGTATTTCAATTTCACAGGCAAGGTTTACGGAAAATCGGAAGGCGATATCGCCGCTTTTCTGGAATCGATGAAAGAATTTTTCAACGGTGAAATATTGGGTTCGAAGAAACTTATCCGCGACCTATCGAAAGGAAACCAGAAGAAAACGGGAATTGCCGCCGCTCTCCTGCCCGACCCACAAATCCTTATTCTCGACGAACCCTTCACCGCTCTCGATCCCACATCGCAAATCCGCCTGAAGCGGATGCTCAACGAATTGAAAACCACGAAAAATATGACGATGCTCATCTCAAGCCACGACCTCAACCACGTTACCGAAGTGTGCGACCGCATTGTAGTTCTCGAAAAAGGATCGGTGGTGAGAGATATTCACACCACCGAAGATACGTTGAAAGAATTGGAAAGTTATTTTGCGGTGTAGCTGCCTGCCCGCTTCAAAGTTAAACAGTAATTTGCTCACATAATATACTAAGGCGAATCCAGAATTAAAATTGTAATGAAACGGTGCTACGTACCTTTTTGCGGCTCGGGTTAACCTTGGCTACAAATGAAATCACTGCCA
>CAKTUP010000155.1 GCA_934621705.1 uncultured Petrimonas sp. | reverse complement strand
ATGCTGAAAAGATGGCCGGCAACGCTGTATATAAGTTTTTCGTTCATGTTACAAAGATAGGATTTTATTTATTCTGATTAAACGTTTTGAATTTTACGAATTCGAATTTCTAGCTTATTCCCATTATTTTTCAGTTTTTTTTTCTAACTTCACGGTTTATTAATTTAACGTGATTTTACATTTGGAACAAGTTTTGTAAATACCCTACTCTCTATGTCGAAAATCTCACCATTATTCATATTTTTTTTACTCGCTAATATTTTGATTCCTCCTTTATCTGCTCAGGAATACAAATTAGTTTGGAGCGACGAATTCAATACCAATGGATTACCCAATCCCTCTTACTGGAACTTTGAAGAAGGATTTGTTCGCAATAATGAATTACAGTGGTATCAACAAGATAACGCGTACTGTAAAGATGGGATTCTTGTAATCGAAGCGAAAAAGGAAAGAAAACCGAATCCGAATTTTGACAAAAACAGCAACGACTGGAGAAAAAATCGTCCTCAAACTGAGTACACCTCGTCGTCAATAAATACAAAAGGAAAAAAAGAATTTCTTTATGGTAGAGTTGAAGTAAGAGCCAAAATACCACTTGAAAGCGGCTCATGGCCTGCAATCTGGACATTGGGAAACTCCATGGAATGGCCATCGAACGGCGAAATCGATATAATGGAATACTATCGCATCAAAGGCGTACCTCATATTCTTGCCAACGCGGCCTGGGGAACCGACATAAGATATAATGCCAGATGGAAAACGGGAGCAATTCCTTTTTCTCACTTTACATCAAAGGACAAAGACTGGGGCGAAAAATTTCATATTTTGAGAATGGATTGGGATGAGAATGCCATTAGGCTTTATTTAGATGATGAATTATTGAACAAGATCCCCCTAACAGAAACAGTTAACGGCAAACTTGGAAATTATTCTAATCCGTTTAAACAACCTCATTATCTGCTACTTAATTTAGCTATCGGAGGACAACACGGTGGGGATCCGGATATAAACGCTTTTCCGATGAAATACGAAATAGACTACGTACGTGTTTATCAAAAAAAGCATGCAACTATAAAACCAGGCGAAATTTGGACAGACAACCAAAGAAATCACATCAACGCTCACAGTGGCGGACTTCTTTACAAAGATGGAAAGTACTATTGGTTTGGAGAGCACAAAGGAGAAAAAACCAATGCTGCCATGGTTGGAATTACCTGTTACTCCTCCCAAGATTTATTAAACTGGACCTACGAAGGAGTTGCATTACCAGTATCGGAAGATGAAAGCAGTGATATTGTAAAAGGTTCCGTGATGGAACGTCCGAAAGTGATTTTCAATCCCAAAACCGGAAAATATGTGATGTGGTTTCATCTTGAATTAAAAGGAAAAGGATACAGTGCTGCAAGAGCTGCAGTGGCGGTCAGCGACAATATCACCGGCCCGTATACTTACATCGGTTCAAAAAGAATCAATCCCAATCGTTATCCGTTTGATATGCCAAAGGATGTTCAGAACATGAATCTGAATCTCAAAGATTACGAAAAATGGTGGACACCGGAATGGTATAAAGCAGTTGAAAACGGATTGTTTGTAAAAAGAGATCTTGATGGCGGACAAATGTCGAGAGACATGACTTTGTATGTTGACGACGACGGTAAAGCATATCACATTTATTCATCCGAAGAAAATCTCACATTACATATTGCCGAACTTACCGACGATTTCCTGAACCACACTGGAAAATATGTCCGGGTTGCTCCTGCGGGGCACAATGAGGCTCCTGCAATTTTCAAAAGAAACGGGATTTACTGGATGATAACATCAGGTTGTACGGGATGGGATCCGAATGAAGCACGTATGTTTTCGTCTAAATCGATTTGGGGGCCATGGACTCAACATCCAAATCCTTGCAGAGGCGACAAATCGGAAATAACTTTCGGCGGACAAAGCACTTTTATACAAAAAATTCAGGGGAAAGAAGATGCCTATATATTTATGGCCGATATGTGGCGACCAAAAAATCCGATTGACGGGAGATATATCTGGTTGCCGATTCAATTTGAAAATGATATTCCGTTTATCGAATGGATGGATGAATGGAGTCCTGATTTTTATTTTTTCAACAAATAATTTACACACAAAATATTCAAATTATGAAAGGATACAAATTATTCCTGCTCATTTGCACTTTCTTAGCTGCCAATTATATGAATGCTCAGGTTTCTTTCGGAAAACCCGAAAAAATAAATAACGACTGGAGATTTATCTTGCAAGACGTAAAAAATGCAGAAAACGCGGATTTTAATGATTCACGATGGCAGAATATCGATTTGCCTCACGACTGGAGCGTAAAAGGGCAACTCAGCCCAACACTCGCAAGTTGCACCGGCTACCTTCCCGGCGGGATCGGATGGTATCGCAAAGCGATTAATATCCCGGCTGACAAGCAAAACGAAAAAGTTTATCTCTATTTCGAAGGGGTTTACAACCGTAGCGATGTATATATCAACGGAAAACATATAGGAAACCGTCCGAACGGATATATTTCGTTCATGTATGATGCAACGCCTTATGTTAAATTCGGCCAGGAAAACATCATTGCCGTGCGGGTAGATCACAGCCGGTCGGCAGATTCCAGGTGGTACACCGGTTCGGGAATCTATCGCGATGTATGGCTCGTCTATTCAAATCCCGTGCACATTACCCAATGGGGCGTGTATGTCTATCCCGAAGTATCTAAAAACAGGGGAACACTGAACGTGGAGGTAGAAGTGAACAACGATTCAAAAAACACAGAAAAACTCGTTATCGTTAACGAACTGTTCGATAAAAGTGGAAAATCTGTGGCACGGGACAGAAAAAACCTTTCCGTAACTCCGGGAAATACATCAAAAATAACAGCCAAACTATCTGTATCGAACCCGAACCTTTGGTCTGTCGATAATCCGATTTTATATAATCTGAAAACTACCGTTTTAAAAGACGGAAAAGAAATCGATTCGTCCGAAACGCGCACAGGATTCAGAACCTATACATTTGATCCGAACAAAGGATTCGCCCTCAACGGGGAATGGATGAAAGTAAAAGGCGTATGCCTGCATCACGATGGTGGTGTTCTCGGCTCCGCCGTTCCGAAAGAAATCTGGAAAAGACGGTTGTTGAATCTGAAAGAAATCGGCTGCAACGCTATTCGCACCAGCCACAACCCGCAAGCTACCGATTTATACGAATTGTGCGACGAACTGGGCTTTTTGGTTATGGACGAGGCATTCGACGAATGGGAATTCCCCAAACGCAAATGGCTGGAAGGCTGGAACGTGGGCACTCCCGGATTTGAGGGTTCGTACGATTTCTTTGAAGAATGGGGCGAACGTGATTTGGCCGATATGGTAAAAAGAGACCGCAATCACATCTCCGTTTTCGCCTGGAGTATAGGTAACGAAGTGGATTATCCCAACGACCCATATTCGCATCCCGTTCTCGATGGCGGAGCCGATACCGGTTTTACACAGCCCATTTTCGGCGGATTCAAAAAAGATGCTCCCGATGCCATGCGCTTGGGTGATATTGCTAAACGCCTGGCGGCAGTTGTCAGAAAATACGATACATCACGCCCCGTAACAGCCGGCTTGGCGGGTGTGGCCATGTCAAATCAAACCGCATACCCCGCTGCGTTGGATATCGCCGGTTACAATTACACGGAAAGCATGTATGATTCCGACCACAAAAAATATCCCGATCGTGTAATTTTCGGCAGCGAGAACCGGCACGATATGAGCGCGTGGAAAGCCGTCAGAGACAAGGAATTCATTTTCGGACAGTTTTTGTGGACAGGTATTGATTACTTGGGCGAGTCGGGCCGCTGGCCATCGAGGGGTTTCTATTCAGGACTGATGGATTTTGGAGGATTCATAAAACCGCGTGGATATTTCCGTCAATCGTTGTGGTCAGACAAACCGATGGCTTATCTTGGAACGTATCCTACTCCCGGAAAGGGAAGTGCCAGCCAGATGAAAGATGTTTGGTCGCAACTCGAAGCCGAAAACAGTTCAAATTACGTGGAAAAGACACCTTCGGTTGACGCGTGGTCCATCTGGAATTATCAGGACGGACAATTGATTCGGGTGGTTTGCTACACCAATGCCCAACAGGCAAAACTATTGTTAAACAATAAAGAAGTGGGCTCTGCCCAAAATTATAATGACGAAACCGGTATAATTTACTGGGACATTCCGTATCAACCTGGAACACTCAAGGTAATCGGGATGGATTTAGCAGGTAAAGAAATCAGCAGTTACGAAATAAAAAGTTCACAACGTCCTCAAG
>CAKTUP010000154.1 GCA_934621705.1 uncultured Petrimonas sp. | reverse complement strand
CGCCACGGGGCGTTACGACGGAATTAAAGATACGGCGTTCGAATTCGCGTTTATTTTGAATAGGGTTGGGATTGGGAAATAGCTGTTTCTAAAAAAGCAACAATAAATTTTTGGCTTTAAATTTAATTTGTATCTTTGTATGGAAACAATCGGCAATATGAATGAAAAGTTTGCGATAATATTTTTGAAAGAAGCAAGAGAATTCCTTTTGACGCTCAACGAGAAAAGCCGCGATAAGATAATTTTCAACATTGATAAAGCTAAATTGAAGAATGATAAAGAACTGTTCAAGAAATTAAAAGACGAGATTTGGGAGTTTAGAACACTTTATAACAAGACATATTACCGATTACTGGCATTTTGGGACAGAGACGATAAAGAGAAAACATTGGTTCTGGCAACACACGGAATAATAAAAAAGACGGATAAAATCCCCGAAAAAGAAATCGAAAAGGCAGAAAATATCCGAAAACAGTATTTCAATTTAAAAAAAGCTAAAAATGAAAAATAACAAAAACAATACCGACCTGGAAATGTACAGTTTCGATCAAATAAAAGACGAATTTATCGGAGAAATTGGAACGGAAAAAAGAACAAGGTATGAACAGGAACTTCAATTGGAAGTATTGGGTGATTTGATTAAAAAGGTTCGTATCGAAAGAAATTTAACGCAGGAGCAGCTCGGAAAATTAATCGGAGTTCAACGCGCACAAATTTCCAAACTCGAAAACAATACAACCAACGTTACGCTTGAAACAATTTTGCGCGTGTTTAATGCGTTGAAAGCGAAAGTCAATTTTAATGTTGAATTGCAAAATAATTTTGTGCGCATAGCGTGACAGGAATTGGAGTTTGCGTAAAAGGAAAACAAAAATGCTCAAAACCAAACGCATATACGAATCTTTCAGTAACCACGACGGCCACCGCATCCTCGTCGATCGCTTATGGCCGCGCGGCATATCCAAAGAAAGCGCTCACATCGATGTATGGATGAAAGATATTGCCCCATCCGCCGAGTTGCGGAAATGGTTTTGCCACGATGCGGACAAATGGGACGAATTTACCCAACTTTACACCCAAGAACTTACCGATAACAAACAACTGCTTCTCGATATAAAGAAATTGGAAGAAGAACACAAAACAGTAACGCTTCTTTACGGTGCCAAAGACACAGAACACAATCAGGCGCAGGTGTTGCTGAAGGTATTAGAGAAAATGTAAATCCAAATTTCATCCTCCGTTACCCAAATGCTGCAGCAGAATTTTCGTACCAATCGCAATCAGGATAATTCCGCCCAGCATTTCAATATTCAACCGTATTCCCTTTCCAAACCGCCCACCGATAAACATTCCCGCGAAAGCGAAAAACACGGTTGTCAATCCAATGGCTAACATGGCGGTTAAAATAGTTCCGGGATAAGAAACAAAGATCAGTCCGGTTGCCAGGGCATCGATGCTGGTGGCAAAAGCCAGCACGGCTACATTTTTCCAGTCGATAGCAATGTCTTCCCCGCAATCGCAATCCGCGCACTTTCTGTCGGGTTTCGGAAGAACGCTTTCGTAAATCATTTTTATCCCGATAATGGAAAGAATAAAGAAAGCCAGCCAATGGTCGAAATGCCGCATCCACGCTGCAAAGCCTATTCCCAGGGCATATCCCGCAAACGGCATCACGCCCTGAAAAAATCCGAAAACAACGGCTATTTTAAACGCTCGCCACCCATAAAATCGTTGCCTGCACATCCCTTTCCCTACACAAACGGCAAATGAATCCATGGCAAGTCCGATGGCGATGACTAATATCGAAATAAAATCCACGGCTATTTCTTAAAAAAACGCACAAAGATAACAGATTTTCAAAAAATATGAACCAAAAACTGTCGTTCGGAAGCAAAACTAAAGGCCGATAATGTGCCGATTTCAAATTTTATATTATTTTTGCATACTACACTTAATCATCAAAAAATCGTATGAAGAATAAGAATTTATATTTACTGTTGGGTTTGGCGCTCGTAATCGTTCAAGTTGTTCACTCCTGCAAAAATATGCCGCGGGCAGCCCAGGATCGCGATGCCGCAACCAATTACCGTATGTTTTGCGCCGGATGTCACGGCGATAACCTGGAAAAATTCGCTGCCAAGCAATGGATGGAAGAAGCCGGAACCGTATCGGTGGAGCGAAGCATCAAAGACGGTATCCTTGATATCGGGATGCCCGCTTTTGCAAAAACTTTTTCCGATAAGGAGATAAAAGAACTGGCAATTTACGTGAAACAAGGAATTCCAGCCGACAGAACCCTGTTGAAACCGGCTGTAACAGCCGATGGCATCGTAAAATCGGAAGAATATAATCTGGTTATCGATACAGTCGTAACCGGACTGGAAGTTCCCTGGGGACTGGCTTTTCTGCCCAACGGCGATTTGTTAATTTCAGAACGAAAAGGAACGCTGCACACGTTCTCCAACGGAAAACTATCGGCGCCCATACAAGGTTTGCCGCCCATTATGGCTTTCGGACAGGGTGGATTGATGGACATCGCGCTGCACCCCGATTACGACAAAAACGGATGGATTTATTTCACCTATTCCGCTCTCGATACAAAAAGCGACAGGCGAATGGGCAACACCAACGTAATGCGCGCCCGCCTGCAAGGGAACAGGCTGACAGATGTGCAAGTGCTGTTCGAAGGAACTCCCGTAACCGACCGCGGACACCATTTCGGAAGCAAACTGGCTTTCGACGGAAAAGGACACCTGTACTTCGGCATCGGCGACCGCGGCCAGCATTTCGATTTTCCGCAGAAACTCGATAACTCAAACGGAAAAATCCATCGGATAAACGACGACGGAACCATTCCCACCGATAATCCGTTCTATAATACACCCGGCGCCATCAAATCCATTTACAGCTACGGACACCGCAATCCGCAGGGAACGGTTGTTCATCCCGTTACGGGCGATGTGTGGGAAACCGAACACGGCCCGATGGGCGGCGACGAGCTCAATCTGATAAAACCCGGGTTGAATTACGGTTGGCCGGTAATTTCCTACGGAATTAATTACGACGGAACCATCCTGACCGAACTCACCGAAAAAGAAGGAATGGAACAACCCGTGCTGCAATGGACGCCATCCATTGCCGCCTGCGGAATGACTTTCGTAACGGGCGACCGTTTCAAAAAATGGGAAAACAACATTCTGGTTGGTTCGCTTCGTTTCGATTACGTGGAGCGCGTGGTACTGAACGGACATAAAGTTGCCCGCACCGAAAAACTGGTGGAAGGAATCGGCCGCGTCCGCAACGTGGTAATGAGCCCGGATGGCCTGGTGTACGTGGGCGTGGAAGAACCGGGAATGATTTTGCGGTTGGTGCCGGTGGAGTAACCGCCCGGCCGCTCAAAGCGGCCCGGCGGATAGAAAATTACGCGTCAGACGGATTCAAGCCGTCAGGCGCGGGTAAAAACGAATTAATGAACTTCAAAAAAATATTTTTTCTTGTTTTAGGTTTTTCTTTTGCATTGTATGTGCAATCGCAGGACATACCGCGTGAAGAAACCGACTCCACCATCCTTCTCAACGAACTCGTCGTAAACGCCTATCAGGTGAATACCCGATTGCGGCACGTTCCCGGAAGTATTTCGGTTTTGTCGGGCAAAGAAGTGCAGGTGGGCGACGGCAATAATTTCGCGTCGGCGCTGCACACGATGCCGGGTATTTATATGCACAGCGGAACGTACGCTACGAGCCGCATTGTGATTCGCGGCGTGGGCAGCCGCACACCGTACAACACCAACCGCATCAAGGCGTATTTGAACGATATTCCCATCACGTCATCCGATGGCATTTCTTCACCCGAAGATATCGATTTGCTCGGCATCGGGCGGATGGAAGTAACCAAAGGTCCCGCTTCCGCGTTATATGGCTCGGGATTGGGCGGAAATATCAATTTGTTTACACCAAACCCGTATCGGAACTCGGTAAACGCGTTGTTGCAGTATGGGAGTTACAATACGCTGAAAGCGTCTGCAGGCGGTACTTATCATCATAACGACCTGAATATTTTCGGGAATGTGAATCACACCCTTTCCGATGGATACCGGGAAAACAACAATTTCCGGCGAACATCGCTGCTTTCGTCGGGAAACTGGCGAAAGCCAACCTATTCGCTGGAATACACGCTGCTTTTGCTGGATTTGAACGCTCAAATTCCGAGTTCCATCAGTAAAACATTGTACGAAACCAATCCCACAGCGGCAGCTGCCAACTGGAAAGGGGTTGAAGGTTTCAAGGAATACCGGCGCGGTTTGGCGGGCGTTACGCTGGAGAACCGGTTGTCGAGTGCGTGGAATAACCGTTTAACGGTTTTCGGCAGGTGGGTGGAC
>CAKTUP010000153.1 GCA_934621705.1 uncultured Petrimonas sp. | reverse complement strand
ATCCTTTGCCGCATCGAAACTTCGCCCGAAGACCTTCGCGGTATGGCCACTGCACAGGGAATCTTGACCGCCCGCGGCGGAATGACTTCGCACGCTGCCGTTGTGGCACGCGGAATGGGCAAATGCTGCGTTTCGGCCGCCAACGGCGTAGTTATCAACTACAGAGAAAGAAAAATGACCGTGAACGGAAAGGTATTCAACGAAGGCGATTGGATTTCGCTCAACGGAACCACCGGAAACGTTTACGAAGGCAAGATTGCAACACAAGATGCCGAATTGGGGCAGGATTTCATTGAATTGATGAAAATTGCCGACAAATACACCCGCATGAACGTGCGCACCAATGCCGACACGCCTCGCGATGCAGAAGTAGCGCGTAATTTCGGCGCTACCGGTATCGGATTGTGCCGCACCGAGCACATGTTCTTCGAAGAAGACAAAATTGTTCCCATGCGCGAAATGATTTTGGCAAAAGACGAAGATGGACGCCGCAAAGCGTTGGAAAAACTGCTTCCGTTGCAAAAAGAAGACTTCAAAGGAATTTTTGCTGCCATGGACGGATATCCCGTAACCGTTCGTTTGCTCGACCCGCCGTTGCACGAATTTGTTCCGCACGACGAAAAAGGACAAATGGAAATGGCAAAAGTAATGGGTATTTCATACAACGACATTCACGAACGCGTGGAAGGATTGATGGAATCGAACCCGATGCTCGGTTTGCGCGGTTGCCGCCTCGGAAACCTGTATCCCGAAATTACCGAAATGCAAACGCGCGCCATCATGGAAGCTGCGCTAGAGTTGAAGAAAGAAGGCATCAAGGCTGTTCCCGAAATTATGGTTCCGCTAACCGGTATTGTGCACGAGTTTAAGGCGCAGAAAAACATTATAGAAGATACAATCAAAAAAGTATTCGCCGAGTACAACGATTCTATCGACTACCACGTGGGTACGATGATTGAAATTCCGCGTGCTACCCTCACCGCGCACCGCATCGCTACCGAAGCCGATTTCTTCTCGTTCGGAACAAACGACTTAACACAAATGACGTTTGGTTACAGTCGTGACGACGTTGCCAAATTCCTCCCGATGTACATCGACAAAGGAATTTTGAAACACGACCCCTTCGCCGTTCTCGACCAAAACGGTGTTGGACAACTCGTGAGCATGGCCGTTCAAAAAGGACGCGAGGTGAAACCCACGCTCAAATGCGGTATTTGCGGCGAACACGGCGGCGAACCTTCATCGGTGAAATTCTGCCACAGAGTTGGGCTTAATTACGTTTCCTGCTCGCCGTTCCGCGTGCCTATTGCACGTTTGGCGGCAGCTCAGGCAGCTATTGAATAAATACATTCAGAACAATTAGTTGTAGTAGAGACGCACGCCCTGTGCGTCTCTACGTTTTTAAATACATATCACACAATATGAATTGGTTATTACTTTTAATCGGCGGGCTTTTTGAAGCCTGTTTCGCGTTCAGTTTAACAAAGATGTCCGACAGCAGCGGCAAGATGTTCTTTTTCTGGCTCCTCTCGTTTGTTGTTTCCGTATCCATCAGTATGTTTATGCTCTACAAAGCCATCGATAACGGCATCAGCATGGGCGTGGGATACGCCGTTTGGTCGGGATTGGGCGCCACGTTTACGGTGCTGGCCGGCATTTTCATCCTCAAGGAACCCGTTTCGTTTCTCAAACTGCTTTTTCTGATCACGCTGGTGGCGTCTATTGTAGGGCTTAATTTGGTAACGCACAAGTGATGAGGATTGCTCATTAGAGTTTTCCATGCTGAAACGAAGAAAACCGAAAATGCTGTAAAAAAATCTCGAATTTATTGGTTTGTACAACAATAAATCCTACTTTTGAATGCGAAAAATAACACTAAAAACAATTTTATGAAACACAACTTCGACTTTCATTTGTCCGGAAAAAAATTCTTTCCGGTGTGGATAATCTATTATTTGTTGGTCATAGCGCCTTATTTTCTTCTGTTGCGCATGGCAGAAACTATGGAAAACAGTGCTGTAGTGGGCTTAGGTACGCTGTTGCTCATGTTTTTTATGTTTGCCGGTACGTTGGTTTATTACTATTACTTCGTGAAGTTTTGTGTAAATAGTTTGAGCTATAACCGGCGTCCTTTGCAATTTTCCGGCCGCTTCGGCACTTACATCGGCAAAGCGCTGCTTGGCCTTTTTCTGTCCGGAATCACGTTTGGAATCTATCTTCCGTGGTTTATCAGAAACCTGATGAAGTATTTTTTAAACAATACCTCGTTAGATGATTCGAATTTCGATTTTTCAGGTAATCCGGCGCAGTTGCTTGTTATTTTGCTGCTCACGCTCTATCTGCCTGTTGGCCTGATGATGATTATCATTGTACTTATTACTGTTTTAACCGGTGGCGAGGCGATGTCGTCTGGAGCTCCTTTCATAGCCATTTTGATGCAATTGGCCATATTTGTTCTTTTAATACCCTATATGTATTTTACGTATAAATGGTTGGTGGATATTAAATATAAAGGGTATGCCGTTAGATGGAAAACTGAATTTTGGCCGTCATGCCTTCAAATACTTGTTCAGCTGTTGTTAACTGTAGTCACTGTTGGTATCTATTTCCCGTTGGCTTACCTTAAACTGTATAAGTATTTTGCCGAAAGAACATTCGCCGAATCCCCGGCAAAAACAATGAATTTTGGATACGAACTGGAACCCATACCCGATTTTCTGTTTATATGGGGACAAACATTGCTTGCCATAATTACGTTGGGCATTTATTATCCCTGGGCAATGGCAAAAATCGGCAAAAGAGTGTTGGCGAAAACTTATACGTGGGTTGTTTCAGAATCAGAGGCTCTGCCGGTTACTCCACCGCCTGTTCCATTGTAATCCCACATCAAACACCCGGCACCAAACACCTATCATCCGGCATTTTCATATCTTTTAATAATTGATTTGTTGCCTGATAACTGTATTATAACTACTTTTACAGTCAATTTCTTAAATAAATCGGTTAAAAATGAAATTTTCCGCAAAAATACTATTATCGCTTATCGCTTTCACTTTTTTGGCGAACAGCGCCATTTCGCAAAACAACATTATCGACGAAATTGTGTGGGTGGTGGGCGACGAAGCCATTCTGAAATCCGAAGTGGAAGAATACCGCAAGGAGATTCAGATGCAAAACCAGCGCATCGATGGCGACCCGTATTGCTTTATCCCCGAGCAGCTGGCCATAAACAAACTGTTTCTCGATCAGGCCAAACTCGACAGTATAGAAATAAACGAATCCAACGTAAACAGAATGCTGGAGTATCAGCTCAATGAATACATCTCCGCAGTTGGTTCTTCCGAGCGATTGGAAGAGTATTTCGGCAAAAGCATCCGCAACATCCGCGAAGATTTGCGTACACAGTTTCGCGAACAGCAACTTATCCAGGGCGTGCAGCAAAAGCATTTTCAGGATGTGTCGCTCACACCGTCCGAAATCCGCAAATTCTACAACGCCATTCCGCAGGACAGTTTACCGTTCATTCCCACAACCATGGAGTTGCAGGTTATTACCGTTGAACCCGAAATTCCTCTGGCCGAAACCGACGCGGTAAAAAACCGCCTTCGCGAATTTACCGAGCAAATAAATTCGGGCGAGCGCTCCTTCTCCACACTGGCGCTGCTTTATTCCGAAGATCCCGGCTCGGCGCAAAAAGGAGGCGAAATGGATTTTCAGACAAGGGCACAATTGGTTCCCGAATTTGCCAGCGTGGCTTTCTCGCTGAACGATCCCACAAGAATATCCAATATTGTGGAAACGGAATACGGGTTTCACATTATCCAGTTGGTTGAGCGCAGAGGCGATATGGGCAAATTCCGTCATATTCTGCTCAAGCCGAAAGTTCCGCAGGTACAATTAGACACGGCCATCGTCCGTCTCGATTCCATACGCAACGGAATTGTAAACAAAAAACTCACGTTTGACGAGGCGGCAACTTTCCTCTCGGCCGACAAAGATACGCGCAACAACCGCGGGATAATGGTAAACAACCATCCCAATTCTCAAAACGCGGGCACGCCCCGGTTTTTGTTAAGCGAACTCAATCAGGACATTGCCCGGGTAGCCGGCGAAATGAAAGTGGGCGAACTTTCTGCCCCCTTCGTTATGCTTAACGATAAAGGCAAGCAGGTGGCCGCCATGGTCAAAATCACCAACCGGAACGAAGGGCACACGGCCAACATCAGCAACGATTACCAGATAATAAAACAAATGGCAGAAAATGCCCGTCGGCAGGAATTGATCGACGATTGGCTTCAAAAGAAGATCGAAACCATTTACGTTCGCATCGATTCCAACTGGAAAGGTTGCGATTTCAAATACAAAGGATGGGTGAAATAAC
>CAKTUP010000152.1 GCA_934621705.1 uncultured Petrimonas sp. | reverse complement strand
TCACGAACCGGGTCAAACACATCGCCTTTCTCTTCCTGAAACGTGATAAGAACCCTGTCCATCACAATAAGGCTCAGGTTATCCACCACTACCCTGCTCTTTTTCTCGTTGAATTCCATCATTTTCAGGGAAACGAAAAAACCGTTGTCGAATTCTTCCGCTTGTGGACGCGACGACGGCTCCATCACATCCGAAAGGATATCTCCGGGAATGGAGAAGATATTCGATATATCGCCGATGATTTTCTCGTTGTGCAACCCGTCAACATTTATCCAGGTGATGGAATCGGAACTCGCGTATTTTCTGAGTTCTTTCGTATCTTCTATTTCTGTTTCACGCACTTCTTCCAGATCGAAGTCGATGACCTGAATACGTACGTTTTCGATCCTTTTCTTTCCCCTGAACTTCAGTTCGTAGGGCGAAAGGCCGATGTCTTCTTTTCGTTTTAAGGGGATGTAGGGCATAGGAATTTACGATTTGGGATTTGGGTGCTGCGATTTCCAAATCGCAGTAAATCTTTGTCACGTTCAGAACTTTGACAAAGTTAATCATTTCACAAAAAACAAAGCGGGTTACGGAAAAATATTTCCATAACCCGCAATTCATATATAAAAGAATACGTTAATTAGAAATTACGAAGCCACAGGCATCGTCTTCCACGAAACCCGCAACTCGTAACACGTTTTCACTCTTCCCCCAACAAAATCTTCACAATCTGAATAGCCGATTTTGCCACCGGAGAACCCGGCCCGAAAATAGCAGCAACACCTGCCTTGTAAAGATAATCGTAATCCTGTGCGGGGATAACGCCTCCGGCGATAACGATAATATCGGGGCGGCCTAATCTCGCCAACTCGTCAATCACCTGCGGAACCAGTGTTTTGTGTCCTGCCGCCAGCGACGATACGCCCAACACGTGAACATCGTTTTCCACTGCCTGACGGGCGGCTTCTGCCGGAGTCTGGAACAACGGTCCCATATCCACATCGAAACCGCAGTCGGCATAACCCGTTGCCACTACTTTCGCTCCGCGGTCGTGTCCGTCCTGTCCCATTTTCGCCACCATAATTCTGGGTTGGCGGCCTTCTTTCTTCGCAAATTTTTCGGTCATGGCGCGCGCTTCTTCGAGCGTGGCGTCCGATTTTGATTCTGATGAATACACTCCTGATATTGTTCTGATTACTGCATTATAACGTCCTACAACCTTTTCGCAAGCGTCGGAAATTTCGCCCAGTGATGCCCGCAGGCGAGCCGCTTCAACGGCTAATTCCAATAAGTTTCCTTCTTTGGTTTCCACGCATTTGGTTATGGCATCCAGCGCTTTTTTCACCGCTTCGTTATCACGCCCGGCTCTTAATTCGGCTAAGCGTGAAACTTGCTGTTTGCGCACTTCGGTGTTGTCCACTTCAAGAATATCGATGGGATCTTCTTTCTCCAAACGGCACATATTTACACCGATAATCTTTTGCGCTCCCGAGTCGATACGCGCTTGCGTGCGTGCTGCCGCTTCTTCGATACGCATTTTGGGAACTCCCGTTTCGATGGCTTTGGCCATTCCGCCCAGTTTTTCCACTTCTTCGATCAACGCCCACGCCTTGTCAACCAGTTCCTGCGTAAGCGATTCCACGTAATACGAACCTGCCCACGGGTCAACCTGTTTGGTGATTTGGGTTTCTTCCTGAATGTAAATCTGCGTGTTACGAGCAATACGTGCCGAAAAATCGGTGGGAAGAGCGATGGCTTCGTCCAAGGCGTTGGTATGCAGCGATTGCGTGTGTCCCAGCGCGGCAGCCATGGCTTCGATTACCGTTCGTCCTACGTTGTTGAACGGGTCTTGCTCGGTGAGCGACCACCCCGATGTTTGCGAGTGTGTACGCAACGCCATCGATTTCGGGTTTTTAGCGCCCATACTCTTCACGATTTTTGCCCACAACAGACGTGCTGCCCGCATTTTGGCAATTTCCATAAAGTGGTTCATGCCGATTGCCCAGAAGAACGACAAGCGCGGAGCAAATTTATCGATATCAATTCCCGCATTAATTCCGGCGCGCAGGTATTCGATACCGTCTGCCAGCGTGTATGCCAACTCGATGTCGGCCGTAGCTCCGGCTTCCTGCATGTGGTATCCCGAAATGGAAATCGAATTAAATTTCGGCATCTTTTGCGAGGTAAACTCAAAGATGTCGGCAATGATCTTCATCGAAAATTCGGGCGGATAAATATAGGTGTTGCGCACCATAAATTCCTTCAGAATATCGTTTTGGATGGTTCCCGCCATTTCGTCCAGATTGGCTCCTTGTTCCTGTGCGGCAACAATGTAGAAAGCCAGCACGGGCAGCACGGCGCCGTTCATGGTCATGGAAACCGACATTTTGTTGAGCGGAATTCCATCGAAAAGAATTTTCATGTCTTCCACCGAGCAAATCGATACGCCAGCCTTGCCTACGTCGCCCACCACACGCTCGTTATCGGCATCGTAGCCGCGGTGCGTGGGAAGGTCGAATGCCACGGACAACCCTTTTTGTCCAGACGCCAGGTTTCGGCGATAAAACGCATTGGATTCTTCGGCCGTAGAGAATCCGGCATACTGACGAATCGTCCACGGACGCATTACATACATCGTAGAATACGGTCCGCGGAGGAAAGGCTCCACTCCGGCCGCATATCCCAGATGCTCCATGCCTTCGAGATCTTCTTTCGTGTACACGGGTTTTACCGGAATTTGTTCCGGCGTAAGCCAATCGGCTTTAATTTCGTTTTTTTCAGCCCATTCGGCAACATCTGTCGCTTCGAAGCCGGCCGATTTGAAATCGATATTTTTGAAATCAGGTTTCATATTGTTGAAATTGCAGAGCAAAGAGTAAAGAACAAAGAATAAAGAATAAAGATTTTTTGATAAGCTTCTTCTCTTGGTACTTTGTACTAACTTTAGCTCTATTTGTTTGTAAATTTAAAAGTTATATTATTTGTAAATCAGTTAGACACAATCGTCTTTGCTCCTTGCTCTTTGCTCCTTACTCTATATAAACGGTGCAACAAAATTCGCCGCCGATAGCAACACGCTGAACATCAACACCAGTTGTGCGGTATGAGTATCGAGAAACTGAATTTTTGCCAGGTTGTCGATGGTGGCGGTTTTCATCAGCTTGATATTTTTCATGGCAATGGGAAAACTAAGAAGAACCACGAAAACCAACGGATGCAGAAAACCCATCATCACGGCAATGGCAATCACGATATACGTAGCCAGCAACAGCGTTTGATACACCACTTGCGAACCTTCGAGCCCCAACTTCATCGCCTGCGTTTTTATGCCGGCCTCTTTGTCCTGAAGCATGTCGCGCGTGCTGTTGGCGTGAAGAATGGCCACGATAAGCAATCCCACGGGCGTACTCACCAGCAATGTTGACCAGATAAGTTCCGATGTCATCACGTACACAACGCCCAACGCAATCGATAATCCGTAACAGATAAAGATTATCAAATCGCTGAAACCCGCGTACTTGAACTTGTAATAAAGCGTGGAACTGATGATACCGACTATCCCGATAAACAGCAGCGGCAACCCGGTGTTTACCAACAGGTAAATACCCAGCAAAATGCCGATGAACAACACGATATATCCGTAAATCAACACCGGTTTCGGTTTAAATACGCCGAGAACGATCAAGCGGATGGGGCCGGTTTTTTCCAGTTTATCCACACCGCTCACGTAATCGTGGTATTCGCTGATAAGGTTTCCCGAAGCGTGAAAGATAATGGCTCCGATAATCGCCAGTATTCCGAACGTCCAGTTCACATCGGTTATCGCGCCGGTTTTGTACATGTAGAACACGTACGAAAAAGCTATCAGCGCCGGCGAACCCGACGCGGGCCACGCCCACGGGTGGGCAACCATTATCCAGTGTTTGAGTTTGGGCATATTTTCTTTAGATTAAAGAACAAGGAGCAAAGAATAAAGACACTTCAGTCTCTTTGTTCGATTATTTATCCAATTGATTCATAAATGACGTTATCATTTTTTGAAGTTCTATAATTCTGCTTTGAAGCAATTCGCATTTTTCAGAATCTGTATATTCTAAATTAAATGATACAATCAATTCCGTTTCCAATTCGTATAAGGAGCCGAGAGACATTTCAAGAAATCTTGAAAAATCTTTGTTGCTCGACTTCGCCGAGCCTTCCGCAATATTTGTGGGACAGGATACGGCTGAGCGTTGCATTTGCGACATTAAACCAAATCTTTCGTGACTTGGAAATGTGTTTGTCAATCGATATATGTCGGTTACCAACTCTACCGATTTCAACCAAATATTGAGCTTTCTGAAATTATGCATTGTCTTTGCTCTTTGCTCTTTGCTCCTTGCTCTTTGCTCCTTGCTCTTTGCTCCTTGCTCTTTGCTC
>CAKTUP010000151.1 GCA_934621705.1 uncultured Petrimonas sp. | reverse complement strand
CCACATAGAAACATAGATGTTTACGAATAAGATAATAAACAGCACACAGAGGAGTAATTTTTTTGAAGCATAGCTTCTAAACTAAGTGAAACTATTAATCCTACTGAATAAAAAACTATGTTCCTGTGTGGTTAAAAATAGACTAAACTAATTTACACTTGCTACTTATATGATTATATTGTGATACAAAATGTTGCGTAATGGGGTATGGATTTGATTCCGTTTTCGAAACCGAAATTCTTTTTTGAAATGCGAATGGAGTAGGGCGATTGATATTTAGTTGCAAACATTCTCATACTGATAGACCGGGTGCGATTTCCTTTTTTCACTTCAACAGGAATTACATTCTCTCCCTGCTGAATTACAAAATCAACTTCGGCAGTATTTTCGTTTTTCCAATAGTAGAGCGGTATTTCGTTGGCTGTAAGCGATTGTGCAACAAAGTTTTCGTATAAAGCGCCCAAGAAAATATTGTCGGCTTCTATTTCCGAAAGAATAGTTTGAATAGGCATGCCCGATTTTTGAGTCAACAATCCGGTATCGCTCATGTACATTTTAAAATCACTCAAATCAACATACGCGCTAATGGGAATAAAACCATGATCGATTTTTTGACATGGAAGAATAATTCCGGCTGAGTGCAACCATTCTATGGCTTCACCAAAAATTGACGCTGTTCCTCCTTTTTGCACTATCTTATATTGAAATTTTTTGTTCTCTTTTGCCAACTGCGCGGGAATTGAATTGTAGCATGCGCGAATTTTAACACTCATGGCAGTTTCGGCGTATTTCGACATATCGGCAAGGTATTGTGTAGATATATTCGACTGAATTTCAGCCACGTTCATAAAACTCTGAGTGTTCGCGAAATCCTGTACAGCTTCGGGCATGCCACCAACAATAAGATAGTACTTAAAATATTCGATCGCTTGTGCGTGCAAAGGAGATGGCATTTCGTTTAACGTTTCAAAATGAGATCTAATTTCGTTAGAAAGAGCTTCTTTTTTTAATGCCCAAATAAATTCCTCGAAGTCAAGCGGATACATATTTATTTGAGATACTTTACCTACAGGAAATGAAAACTTTTCTCTATTAACGGCTACACCCAATAAACTTCCTGCAGCTATTATATGATATTCGGGAGCTTCTTCAAAAAAAACTTTCAATGAAGTTAATGCCCTGTTCGATGCCTGAATTTCATCAAATATTATCAACGATTTTCCGGCAACTATTTTTGTGTCGGCCATGACTTCGAGAAAGCGAATTATTCGTTGCGGTGAAATATCATCCTCAAAAAAATCCCCGACCGATAAATTGGTTTCAAAATTGATATATACTACGTTGTCAAAATAATCCTCGCCAAATTTTTTTATGATATAGGTTTTCCCTACTTGTCGCGCCCCATTTATAATAAGCGGTTTTCTCTTCGGATTATCCTTCCAGGCAATCAAGATATCGGTAATTTTACGTTTCATGGTTGTATTTTTTCCTACAAAGATAACTTATCGGTGGGAAAAAGTCAAAATATTTTGACTTTTTCATAGAGAAAAGTAAGATAAAACAAAAAAATGGGACACTTTTGATGCCCCATTAAATATTACCCCCGCCCCCTAAAGAGGAGCTTAAAGGCTGAAATTGATGTTTTATAGCCCAAAAAAGTCCCCTTCAGGGGATTTTAGGGGTGTTTCACCTTACCATACTCATAAAATCCGGATTGGTTCTGTATTTGGCAAACTCCAAATCGTTTAATGCTCTTGCTGCCATTGCTTTGTCCATGGTGATGGCAGAGCGCAGGTTAGTCAACACGTTATTGAAGTTGTTGGTTCTCGATCCCACAATGGCCATCAGGTAATAAGTCAGCGCATCGGGATTTTGAATGGCCTTCAGCGTAAGGTCGGCAGCGTTGTAGTTTCTTGTCAGAATTTGTGCCAGTGCCGCGTTGTTCGATTTGGTGTCGCCAAAAGCGTCAACCGACTGGTTATAATCTCCTTCCATCAGGTAAAGCAATCCCATGGCCGCATCGAGGTTATTGGCACTGGATGACCTGCCCAGCAATTCTTTTGCCGCTTGTGTGTTGCCGTCCATCATGGAAAACAACGCTTTGTTCACGTTTACTTCGGCTGCGTTGGGCGAAACCAGAGCGGCGCGATCCAATGCCTGCTTGGCGCTGTTGTAGTCGCCTCGCTGATAGTAAGCGGTTGCCATATTGTTCCATCCGCGGTAATCTTGCGGGAAGTTCACGGTAACGTACTGATAAATTTTTTCCTTATCGGCATCGTTGTCGGTCAAAGTTGAGGCGTAGAGCAGTTCTTCCACCGAAAGTTTTTTGGGATCGTTGCGCCAGAAATCCATGATCTCTTCGTCAGATTTTCCGATGATCTCGATGTTTGCCGTGATGCGCGAACGACGAAGTTGCGGCAAAATGGTAGAAGCCAAATCGTCATAAACAAACGAGATGTTTTTGATTTCGCGCTCGCGGGTTTCGGGATCGGGATACATGGATAACACTCTCAACACGAGTTCTTTGTCCTGCAAGTTTGATGCTTCCAGCAACTGACGGAAACCTTCCCAGTCCTGCGCCGTATAGCGGGCGTTAACATCGGCATCTATTTTTCTTCTTTTCAGTTCGCCTTCAAGGTATTGCGTGGTGTTTTTCTCGCGTTGGGCAGCCAGCCTTTCGTTCAACGAAAGTCCGCCGTCGGGCGATGCGTAAGCCGAAACTTCGATATCCACATTCTGGCGCGGGTCGTTAAATGCATCTTGCACACGTTGTTGCCACGAGCGCATATTTTGCGAACCGGTTTCGGTTGAGCGGATATTTGCCTGTTGAATCACGAAATGGATGTTGGCATCCTGCTGTTGTTTAATGATACGCTGAAAACCATCGTCGGCAACCGAAGGAGCCGTAGTCTGAGCGCTTGCCAGCGCCGATGTGGCGATGATGCCGTCGGCAACTTTTACTTCGGGAAGTTTCACCGATTTATTCTTGATTTTGGCATCGAAACGCATGAAAAGTTCCGAAGTCAGCATTTCGGGTTGATACGGAAAGTTGAAACTCATGTTGAAGTTTCCGCCGCGGTTGTAAGGAATTTCGATGGCGTTGCCCGAAACACTTTCTCCCTGATAAGTCTGAGCCGATCCGTAGGATTCGCGGCTTCCGTATTTCAATACCGGCGTAATTCTAACCGTGGCGTTTTTGTTGAACCATTTTTCGGGGAAAGTTCCGTTAACGGTTACGGGCACGCTGTTTCCAACCGTTTCCAGCGGCGATGGCGTTGCGTTGAAATTAGATTGAGACAGGGGCTTTAAATTGCTGCACGATACGGCGAAAACAGCAAACCCTGCAAGCAGAGCGTAAAAAGATTTTTTTCTCATTGACTGATTGATTTTTTATTTTGTTTATTGATCTTTGCTCAAAAATAGTCGTATAACTGTAACTTTTTTCATTAAAGTCTCTTTTTGGGATAATTAGAAAAAAGTTTAACAAAAATACTTTTTTTAAACGATATCAGAAAATAAACCTGTCATATTTAGGTATTTTTTAGAAATATAGGACAAGGTGTTTTTGAACAAAAAATAACCGGATGAGTTTTATTGATATAATGTTGAAAATGACTTAACGATGAAGAAAATATTATTTGTTTCAATGGCTATTATTCTTCTGGCGGGATGTAAGAATAAAGAGAAGGTATCGGATACGGCAGACGGTAAAATCAGGGATTGTCCTGAAATGATGATTGATAACCGTATGCCGCAAATTATTGATGAAAATGCCGAAACGACAGCACCGCCCAGGCAATACTACATTTACAAGGGCGAACGGCGCGAAATTGCCGAGTTTGACACAACCTGGGTCAATCGCAACTGCGACGTGGAAGTTCAGGTGGTTTATTGAACGTTGAAACCTAATTGCTTTAAGACAGGAACAATTTCCGGACTCGCGTTTTTTACTTCATAAGCATAATATTCCCTGCGTAACGGATAATTAGAGCGAAACCAATAGAATTTATCAGGGTTTTCCTGCAGGTTTTTGGTTTCTTGCATCGGGTTGTAAGTATGCCAAATGGCGTAAGCCAACTGGTTGGTGGGAGCAATTCCGTTCAGATTGATAACCATATTTTCGGGCGAGGGTAGGGGTATTAGTTTTATCGGATCGATGCCTGAACCGAAGAAGTTATTCAGGTTTTCGAGCGACATTTTGGTTGCCGTCCATTTGCCGTCGGCAGAATATCCGGCGATGTGGGGCGTGGCAATATCAACGAGTTGGAGCAATTCCTGATCGATATCGGGTTCGTTTTCCCAGCAATCGATAACCGCACCGGAAACTTTTTTCGATTTCAACGCATTTTTCAACGCAACATTATCCACCACACTTCCCCGGCACGAATTGATAATGAACGGTTTTTTACCCAAGGTATCGAAAAATCGTTCATCCGCTAAATGATAGGTTTTGTATTTTCCGGTTTTTGTGAGTGGTGTGTGCAGCGTTATGATATCGGATTCCCGTTTTATTGTTTCCAAATCCACAAAT
>CAKTUP010000150.1 GCA_934621705.1 uncultured Petrimonas sp. | reverse complement strand
GGTAAACGATGTGGAAGCAGGACAAAAAACCATATCGCGCTCGTTTAAGGTGTATTGCCTTCCTATATGGCTTTTGCATTCTCCGGCGCCTTTAAGCATAAATGCAATGCGGTGCTCATCTAAAAGGCCTTTCTCCAGAACGTGATTTTTTTTAAGGTGTAAATAATCTACTTTCATACATATAAATTTGACGTTAATAATTTAAATCAACCTGATATCTTTAAATGTGCAATAAAGATTCTTGAGAGGATAAAACCGGTAGAATATAAAAAGGTGGAACAGGACACAAGAAGTTCCCATCTCCACTGATTTATCGTGAAGAAAATATTCTTATTTGTTAAAAATAATAGGGGGGTAATTTGGGTATCAGGCCGTGTTAACGTGTGTTTACGCGCACAGTATATAGTAACTCTCTCTCTCTCTCTCTCTCTCTCTCTCTCTCTCTCTAACAAATAAAACGATTTCATCAACGATTTAACGTTAATAAAATACAAATAGACAATGAAGCGTAAAGACAAACAGTACATAAGGCAGAAGAGGTTATTATTTAAATGTATTTGTCTTGATAAGTAATTTAACAGTGACAAATAAAGCAAATAAAGTTGAAAGAAACAAAAATGTATTAAGAATTATTCCGAAAAACCCTCTTTACGTAGTGAAAAGTCTCTTTTAAGTACTGAACAATAATTACCTTATATTATTTTCAAAAACCACATAGAAACATAGATGTTTACGAATAAGATAATAAACAGCACACAGAGGAGTAATTTTTTTGAAGCATAGCTTCAAAACTAAGTGAAACTATTAATCCTACTGAATAAAAAACTATGTTTCTATGTGGTTAAAAATAAGCTAAACTAATTTGTGCTTGCTACTTACCAACTCTTATTTTAGACTGTCCAAGCCATTGAAGAAAATTGCAGCTATTCGTGGGAAAAATTACTATCTTTGCGGAAAACAAACGCTACGTATGATCTGCTTTCCCAATGCCAAAATAAATCTCGGGCTTAACATCGTTTCCAAACGGCCGGACGGTTATCACAACCTCGAAACGGGTTTTTATCCCATCGGGTTAAAAGACGCGTTGGAAATTGTGCCGTCCGATAGCGGTGTTCCGTATCGCTTTTTCCAAACCGGGATTGAGATTCAGGGAAATGCGGATGATAATCTGGTAATAAAGGCGCTGAAACTAATTTCGGAAGAAAAGGAAATTCCGCCCATCGATATTCATTTGCTCAAAAAAATCCCTTTCGGGGCAGGATTGGGCGGCGGTTCATCGGATGCTGCTTTTATGCTGAAACTGTTGAACGAAACGTTTTCGCTGGGTTATTCGGTTTCGGAACTCGAACACAAAGCCGCAAAAATAGGCGCCGACTGCGCTTTCTTTGTCCGAAATAAACCGGCATTCGCAACCGGCATTGGTAATGAATTAACAGCAATTGAACTGGGTTTAAGCGATTATTATTTCGTGTTGGTAAAACCCGATGTCTTTGTTCCCACCAAAGACGCCTACGCGATGGTTACGCCAATGCAGCCGGAAATATCGCTGAAAGAAATCGTAAAAAAACCCCTTTCGGAATGGAAAGAATGGATGAAAAACGATTTTGAACCTTCGGTTTTCAAAAAATATCCCGAAATTTGCAGAATCAAAGAAGAATTATACGAGTTGGGGGCAGTGTACGCATCTATGAGCGGTTCCGGCTCATCGGTTTACGGTTTTTTTGAAAAGCCCCCTCTAACTCCCCCACAAGGGGAGACTTGGCGTGGAACAATTTAAAATACAGATTATAAACAATAAATTCCAAACTTTTAAACAACCCCACTTACCCAATCCCCCTTTTGGGGGCGGGGGGCTTCAAATTATGAAATACAACTTTCTCTTCATCGCATTTATCGCACTGTTGCCGTTATCGGCACAACAAAAATTCACACCCGACAAAGTCTATGCCTTCCCGTCCATCGCCGTTCAAAAACCGGTTATGCTGGACAGCGTCAACCTTAAAGACAGCAAGTTTTCGGACGAAACACTGCTCTCCTACTCCGTTTCGTTTCCCGAACAGGAGCGGTTTACCACCGAACTGAAACCCGATACCGCCGGTTTCTTCCATCTTTCGAAACCGCAAAACGGACACGCGCTTCAGTTGCTTTCGTTTTACGTTACGGGCGACCGCTACGGAAAAGGGAAACTCACCGTTACCTCGCCCAATCCGCTCGAACTCTACGTGAACGATGTAAAACGCGCCACCAAAACGCAGCTAAACGACAGTTTGCATCAAGCTGGCTCGGTGGATGCAACGTTAAACGGTTTTACGAACAACGCACGCGTGATTATCAAGCTGTTGGCATCGGCAGAAAACAAAATAAATCCGGCAGTCAAAATCGAATTGAAACCCGAAAAAGAAGATTCGTTGCTGAATTTCGCATTCAACAACATCAATCGCCGCCGCATTTCCATCAACGATATTCTCGATGGCACGCGCGTAACCGGATCGTCCATTTCGCCCAGCGGACGGTTTGTGCTGCTCCGATTGCAGGAAACACTGAAAGGCGGAGACAATAGAAACTACATCGAAATTTACGATACGCGCCAAAAGCGCACGATTTTATCGGAAATATCCAACCGTACCCAACTCGGATGGATGACGAAATCGGACATTTTGTATTACGTGGCCGATGGAAACGACGGGCGAGTGATGTACACGTTAGACCCGTTGAAATCCGAAACAAAAATTATCGCTCAAAACCTGCCCAAAGAAAATTTCTATATCGCTCCCGATGAAAAATCGATGTTTTACTCTTCCAAAGAGACCCTCAGCGTAACCACGCCAAGCGGGCTGCGCAGGCTTATTGGAATCGACGATCGTCAATCGAATTATCGCGACCGGTATTTCCTTTATCGGTATTTTTTCGATACGGGGCTTATGCAGCAACTCACTTTCGGAAGGCAAACCGCTACACTCAGAGATATCACCGATAATGTAAAATATCTGCTTTTCTCCACTTCCGAAGAAGATTTATCGCAGCGCCCATTCAGTAAAAACAATCTTTATATGCTTAATCTTCAGACAATGGCCATCGACACCATCTGGAAAAGCCAAACTTATACTTATTCCGCCCAATTCTCGCCCGACGGCAAACAGCTGCTCATTCACGGCGCGCCCGAAGCTTTCAACGGCATCGGCCTGAACATTGGAGAAGGGCAGATTGCCAACAGCTACGATACACAATCGTTTATTATGGATCTGGCAACCCGACGAGTAGAACCGGTAACCAAAAATTTTGATCCCACCATAAACGCACAAAACTGGAATCCGACGGATAATTTTATTTATTATCGTGTGGAAGAAGGCGACCGCGCCAACGTTTACCGCTATTCGCCCCGCACAAAGAAATTCGATAAACTTCCGCTGAAAGAAGACGTTATTCGTTCGTTCGACATTTCCGAAAACGGGCTATGGGCAACTTACACGGGTGTGAGCGTTTCCAATTCATCGCGAAGCTATTTGTACAACCTGAAAACAAACGAATCCACGCTGATCTCCGATCCATACGCGCAACAACTGAGCACACTCAATTTGGGAGAAGTGAAAGATTGGAGTTTCAAAAGCTCTTTCGGCGACGAAATTGAAGGCCGGTATTACCTTCCGCCTAATTTCAATCCCAACAAAAAATACCCCCTCATCGTTTATTATTATGCCGGCACGAGCCCCACGTCACGCGGTTTCGAAAGCACCTATCCGCTGCACGTTTACGCGGCGCAGGATTACGTGGTTTACACGCTGCAACCGAGCGGCACAACCGGATACGGACAGGAATTCTCGGCACGGCACGTGAACGCTTGGGGAAACCAAACAGCAGAAGAAATTATTGAAGGTGTTCAGAAATTCGTTGCCGCACACTCGTTTGTGGATGGCAAGAAGATTGGAAATATCGGCGCATCCTACGGCGGATTTATGACGCAATACCTCATTACCAAAACCGATATGTTTGCCGCATCGGTTTCGCACGCCGGAATTAGCAATATCACAAGCTACTGGGGCGAAGGCTATTGGGGATATTCGTACAGCGCCGGAGCAAGCGCGGGAAGCTACCCGTGGAACAATCCGCAACTTTACACGGAACAAAGCCCACTTTTCCACGCCGATAAAATAAACACGCCGCTTTTGCTGCTTCACGGAACAGCCGACACAAACGTTCCCATCGGCGAGAGCATTCAGATGTACACCGCGCTGAAATTGCTGAACAAACCGGTGGAATTTATTCAGGTGGAAGGCGAGAACCACGCCATTTACAATTACGACAAACGCATCGCGTGGAACAACGCCATTTATGCCTGGTTTGCCAAGTGGCTGAAAGGCGATTCGAGGTGGTGGGATTCGATGTATAGCGATAAATAGACTTTAGAACAAAGAACAAAGAGCAAAGAAGAAGTATTTAAAACGATAGTTTGTAGAGACGCAATGCTTGCGTCTCATTAAAAATTTATTGTATGAAAAAGAAAATACAACCTCCAAATAAAAACGATTCAACGGTAAACGAAC
>CAKTUP010000149.1 GCA_934621705.1 uncultured Petrimonas sp. | reverse complement strand
AATTACAATTAAATATAACTATAATCATGTTAAATTTAACACGCAGAAAATTTATCAAGACAGCAGTCATATCTGCAGCAGGACTCACCATTGCACCCAATTCAATATTGGGTAAATCACACGGCCATTTGGCTCCTAGCGACAAACTGAATATTGCAGGTATTGGCGTTGGTGGTATGGGAAGGCGTAATCTGGCAAATATGAAAACAGAAAACATCGTAGCGTTGTGCGATGTAGACTGGAAGTATGCTGCAAAAACGTTTAACGATTATCCCAAAGCACAACGCTTTAAAGATTGGCGGCAAATGTTCGATAAAATGGGTAAATCCATCGATGCCATCATGGTTGCAACTCCTGACCACACCCATGCAGGCGTTGCCGCACATGCCATTACGTTAGGCAAACACACATACGTTCAAAAGCCACTGACACACAGCGTTTACGAATCTCGATTACTTACCCGTTTAGCAAAAAAACACAAAGTAGCCACGCAAATGGGAAACCAAGGGAATTCTTTCGATTGGTGCAGACAGGTTGCTGAATGGGTACAATCCGGCGTTATCGGCGATGTTTATGAAGTCCATTCCTGGACCGACAGGCCTATATGGCCGCAAGGGTTATCAGAACCAAAAGGAGGGGTAGCCATTCCGGCAGAACTGGATTGGGATTTGTTTATCGGCCCGGCAAAAAAACGTCCTTACGATCCTGCTTACACGCCGTGGAACTGGAGAGGATTCTGGGATTTTGGGACAGGTGCTTTAGGAGATATGGCTTGTCATATTATGGATCCCTTGTATTGGGCACTGGATTTAAAATATCCGACGAGCGTGGAAGCAAGCTCCACGTTGGCAAACCTGTATTCGCCGCCTCAAGCCCAAAAAGTCACTTACAAATTTCCGGCACGTCCGCCAAAAGGAACGGTCAATATGCCTGAACTAACCGTGTATTGGTATGACGGTGGCTTGGTACCCGATCGTCCTGCCGAATTGAAAGACGGAGAAATGATGGGGGATGAGAACGGAGGAATCATTATGATCGGAACAAAAGGAAAGATCATGACCGGATGTTACGGGATGAATCCTACATTACTGCCAACTTCCAGAATGGCTGATTTCAAACAACCCGAACCGACTATACCAAGGGTAAAGGGAGGAAACGGGAATATCTGGGCAACCGATGCTCACGAACAGGATTGGATTAGGGCCTGCAAGGAGTCTCCTGCATCAAGAAAAGAATCATCTTCCAATTTCCAGTTTTCCGGACCGTTTAACGAGATGGTGGTTATGGGAGTGCTGGCTACCCGACTTTCAGGGTTGCAGGGATTGCATCGCGAACTGAAATGGGATGGAGAAAATATGAAGTTCACGAATATTTCACCAACCGATAAAATAAAGATTGTAACGGTTGATGAATATGCAGTGATTGATGGAGATCCAAAGTTCGACAGAAGATTTGCAGAGTTCAATGCCCTCGACATGGCCAACGAATGGATCAAGCATACCTATGAAAACGGTTTTTCATTGCCTCCTATGCCAACTATTTAATTTTAAACCTAAACAACAGTTTTGGAGCTCCCAAAACTGTTGTTTTAATCCAAAAAAATATGAGAAAAACAAATTTATCTTTCATTATTTTATCATTGGCAACAGCTATAGCCGCTGCCGGTTGTTCATCGGGCGAACCGCAGTCAAAAGCCGAAAAACACGGCTGGAAGCTCTCCATGCAATCTTACACATTTCATTTATTTTCGGCAGTAGAAGCCCTCGACAAAACACAGCAGCTCGGTTTGAAATATATCGAAATCTATCCTGGACAAAAAATGGGAGAAGGTTTCGGCGATGCCGTTTTCGATTACGACCTCACCCCTGAACAACAGAAACAGTTGAAAGAGTTGGCAAAATCGAAAGGTATAAAAATTGTATCGTCAGGCGTCTGGACTTCTTCGCGTGATGAGTGGGAAAAAGTATTTTCGTTTGCCAAAAAAATGGACATGGAATTCATCAGCGCAGAACCGGCACGCGAAGACTGGGATGTGATTGAAACATTAGCTAAACAATACGGTATAAAAGTAGCTACTCACAACCATCCCAATGAAAACTCGTACTGGAAACCCGAAATCCTGCTGGAATATATTGGCAATCGAAGTCCGTTATTGGGCTCCAGTGCTGATGTCGGACATTTTAAGAGAATGGGAATTGATCCGATTCCGGCTTTGCAACAACTGGAAGGCAGACTTTTTGCATTTCACTTTAAAGATATTGCTCCGGAGGGAGCTGAAGGAACACTAGAGGACGTTGTCTGGGGAACCGGTGTTTTAAATGTAAAAGGAATGCTTGAAGAGTTGAAGCGTCAGAATTTCGAAGGCTATTTCACCATTGAATACGAAGCCAACTGGGAAAACAACCTGCCCGAAATCAAACAATCTATCGATTATTTCAATCACGTAGTCAACGAAATTCTCTAAACTCTCATTCTCTCCCATAAAAGGGTTGTCAACTTTTTGTCGGCAGCCCTTTTAGCATTTATTGCGTTTTAAAACAAAAATAATTACCTTTGGAATTGTATATTTTCCCAACAACACACTCTTGTCAAATCATTTTTTATGAAAGCATTAGTTTTAGACAATTACATGGAATTGAATTACCGCGACTTCCCGGATCCTCAAATTGAAGCAAACGAAGTTTTAATCAGAGTGAAAGCCTGTGGAATTTGCGGAAGCGATATCCACGGTATGGATGGAAGCACAGGGAGAAGAAAACCGCCGCTGGTGATGGGACACGAGGCCGCCGCTGTGATAACCGAAGTAGGTTCTGCCGTTTCGGGATGGAAGGTGGGCGACAGGGTTACGTTCGACTCAACAATATATCCGCTCGATGACTGGCACACACGTTCAGGACATTACAACCTCAGCGACAACAGAAAAGTGCTTGGCGTTTCGCCCGGAGATTATAAAAAGCACGGCGCTTTAGCCGAATTCGTTTCAGTTCCGGCGCATATACTTTACAAAATTCCCGATAATGTTTCCTTCGAACAGGCAGCTATGGTTGAGCCGGTTGCGGTAGCATTGCATGCTGTAAATATTTCCAATATCCGCATCGGACAAAGCGCCGTTGTTATCGGCACGGGAACGATCGGTTTATTTGTTGTGAATCTTCTGAAAATAGCCGGCATTAATCCCATTACCGCCATCGATTTGGACGAAAAAAAATTAGAACTCGCCAAGGATTTCGGAGCAACTCACACATTCATAAGCTCCGATAAAGATATTATAGAAAAAATACAACTGTTGACCAAAAACCGAAAAGCCGATGTTGCCTTTGAAGTAGTAGGAATATCGGAAACCGTAAATTTATGCATCAACAGTTTACGCAAAGGCGGAACCGCTGTTTTAGTAGGAAATCTAATGCCTGAAGTAACGATTCCCTTGCAAAAAATAGTAACCACAGAGCTTTCACTCTTGGGAAGTTGTGCCATCAACGGCGAATACGAAACGGTTCTCGACTTAATGTCGTCAGGAAAAGTCAATGTTGAGAAAATGATATCGGCTACAGCTCCACTTTCAGAAGGTGCCGAGTGGTTTAACCGACTTTACAACAAAGAGCCGGGATTAAATAAAGTGATATTAATTCCTTAGCAAAAAATGAAAAATAAGACTCATAATATAGCCATTCTCGGTTGCGGGAAAGTAGCCCACTTGCATGCCAAAGCCGTACAAAATCTTCCCAATGCCCGTCTGGCAGGTGTTTGGAGTAGAACAGAAAAAACCGCAAAAAATTTTACCGAACGATATAAAGTTCCGTCGTACACCCACATCGAAAAGCTTATCAAAGAGGAAAATATCGATTTAGTCATTACTTGCACTCCGCACCCGTTTCACCTTGAGCCTGCGCAAAAAGCAGCTTTGGCAGGAGCCCATGTTTTGGTGGAAAAACCGCTGGCATCCACATTAGAAGATTCCGATAAAATTATTTCCACTTGCAAAAAAGCCGGTGTAAAACTCGGAGTAATCAGTCAGCGCAGGTGGTATGAGCCGGTTATGCGAGTAAAAAAGGCCATCGAAGCCGGTAAAATCGGGAAACCGGTATTCGGGACCGTCAATATGCTGGGTTGGCGCGATAAGGAGTACTACGATGCTGACCCGTGGCGCGGAAATTGGAAAATGGAAGGCGGAGGAGTCCTGGTGAATCAGGCTCCACATCAATTGGATATTCTACTGTGGTTTATGGGAGAAATAGACGAAGTTTATGGTCTTTGGAAAAACCTCAACCATCCCTACATTGAAGTAGAAGATACCGCGCTTGCCATTATCAAATTCAAAAACGGCGGCATAGGAAATATTATAGTGAGCAACTCGCAAAAACCCGGAATTTACGGAAAAGTGCATGTTCACGGTGAAAACGGCGCATCGGTTGGCGTACAAACCGATAGTGGAGCCATGTTCATTGCCGGCGGACAAGGCATTCTTGAACCTCCGCTTAACGATATCTGGACTATTCCCGGGGAAGAAGATTTACTTAAAAAATGGAAAGCCGAAGATACAGA
>CAKTUP010000148.1 GCA_934621705.1 uncultured Petrimonas sp. | reverse complement strand
AATGGATTGGGACAAAAAATCCGGTTATTGTTTCATCTTCTGGCAATGACTTGCGCATTTTACCTCGCCAATGTCTTCGGCGTGTATCCGTGGTGGGCAATTGTGATTGGTTATATCGTTTTCATCGGGATAGTTAATGCCTACAACTTCATGGACGGCATCAACGGGATCACCGGTTTATACACGCTTGCCGTGCTTTTACCGATGCTGTACGTAAATCATTACGTTCAACCTTTTGTAAACATCGATTTTATACTATATCCCATTCTGGCTTCGCTTGTATTCCTGTTCTTCAACTTCCGCAAGCGGGCAAAATGTTTTGCCGGTGATATCGGCAGCTTGAGTATCGCATTTTGGGTGGTTACACTTTTGCTGCTACTCATCATTAAAACACACAACCTCATTTGGATAGGTTTTCTTATCGTGTATGGAGTAGATACTGTGTTCACCATTCTGCATCGCATTTATTTGAAACAAGACATCATGGAAGCTCACCGATTGCATTTTTATCAAATTCTGGCAAATGAACGAAAAATACCGCATCGAGTTGTGTCTCTCGCCTATTTTGCCGTCCAACTCATTTGTTCGGCTTTGATCATCGCTTTATATCCGACAATGGGATGGTGGATAATCGCTCTGATAACTATTGCATTATCGGCCATCTACTCCATCAAGTTCCGATTAGCAACCTACCCGTAACCCGCAACCGATATGCTTTTAAACAACCAATTTTTAGACCAAATAACAGAACGAGCCAGGCAAACCCCGCGCTTGCGGATGAATTACAATCTGCACGATTCGCTGGATGCCAAAGCACAACGATTGTTCAACGCGATGGAGCCGGGAACGGTTCTTCCCGTTCATCGTCATAGAAATACGAGCGAAACGTATATCTTAATTCGTGGCGCCATCCGTGTATTGCTTTACGACGATAACAAAACCCTTATCAGTTCTTACGAAATTTCGGATAAAAACGACAATTTCGGATTTCACATACCCAAAGGACAATGGCATACGCTGGAAGTTCTCGAATCCGGAACGGTTATTTTTGAAGTAAAAGAGGGTCCGTACGCGCCGTTATCTGATGAAGATATTCTTGTAATTGAAAATGGAAGCCGAAAATATTGAAATAGTGAAAACTATGAGTAGAAGATGATGGATGGATGACGACAGGAGACAAGATAATCCAATCTTCCTCAATTTCAATGCGATTCGGAGATCGCATCACCCAAACGAAGCCACAGGCATCGTCTCCCCTCGCAACCCGCACCTCGCACCCCTCATTACTCAAAACTCATCACTCAGAACTATGCACTATTTACTCTCCCTCCCCCAAAACGCCGCAACAAATTTCAGCGCGCTCAATCGAAACAACGTGAATTGTTTCTGCACTTCCGATCCGAAGGATAAACGCTTAGGCTCCGGAAGTGGCACCACGTGGCTGCTGGAAGAGTGTTACCGGGCGGAAAGTCCGCAAACGGATTTCGACACGTGGCTGTCGCGTGAAAAACGCATCCTCATCCACGCCGGAGGACAGAGCCGCCGATTGCCCGCCTATGCCGTATCGGGAAAAATAGGGTTGCCTGTTCCGGTCTTTCGTTGGGCAAGAGGACAACGGCTGAACCAGGATTTACTCTCGTTGCAGTTACCGCTGTACGAAAAAATAATGCAGCTGGCACCCGACTCGTTGCGCACGTTTATCGCAAGCGGCGATGTGTATATCCGCACCGATGAGGCCTTACAGGAAATCCCCGAAGCCGATGTGGTGTGCTACGGCCTGTGGGTGGATTCATCGCTGGCTACACGCCACGGCGTTTTTGCCGCCCGACGCGAAACACCCGATGTATTGGACAGAGTGATGCAAAAACCGTCGTTACAGGAACTGGAGTCGCTCTCGCAATCGCACTTCGTGCTGATGGACATCGGGCTGTGGCTGTTGAGCGACAAAGCTGTCCGATTGCTTCGCCAACGCTCGTACAACGACAACAAAGACTTATCGTTTTACGACCTGTACAGCGATTTCGGGCTGGCACTGGGCGAAAACCCCGCAAAAAAAGACACCGACATAAACCGCTTATCGGTAAAAATACTTCCGCTGGCGGGCGGCGAATTTTACCATTACGGCACCAGCCGCGAAATAATTTCATCCACCCTCGCCCTGCAAAACAAGGTGTATGACCAGCGGCTCATCATGCACCGTAAAATCAAACCCAACCCCGCCATTTTCACGCAAAACTCCGATATTCGCATCGCGTTTACCGAAAAAAACCGCAATATTTGGATTGAAAATTCGTACATCGGCAGCGGATGGAGCGTATCTTCCGACAACGTTATTACCGGCGTGCCCGAAAACACCTGGCAGATAGAACTATCCGAAGGCGTGTGCATCGATACGGTTCCGGTGGGAGAATCGGCGTTTGCGCTTCGTCCGTACGGAATTGACGATGCTTTCAAAGGCGATATCCGTTCGGCGCAAACGCATTGGATGGGAAAACCCGTCAAACAGTGGTTCGATGAAAGAGGGTTGAGGCCGGAAGAATTGGAAGGAGATTTGTCCGATATCCAGCATTGCCGCTTATTTCCTTGTTTGGAATCGAGGGACGAAATGGAAACGGTGCTGAAATGGATGATCGCCGAAAATCCGGCATCTGAGGAAGGAAAGGACATTTGGCAACAGGCGCCGAAATTCTCTGCCGATGAATTGATGGATAATGCATCGTTGCCCCGCCTGCACGCGCAACGCGTGGATTTCCGCCGCGATAATTACAAAACGGTGGAAAAGAATTACGAGCGAAGCGTGTATTATCAGCTCGATTTATCGGATGTAGCCGAAGAATACAACCGTTTTCAGCTTTCGGCTCCCGACGCGCTTCCCGTTCACGCTGACGAAATGCAGCGCATCCACAACCGGATGCTTCGTTCGCGGATTTTTGCCTTGTCGGGCAACCCGGGCAACGCCGTTCAGGAAGAACAGGAAGCTTTTTCACTCCTCCGGAACGGGCTTATCGAAGCGCTTTCCGACCGGAAGCGTTCGCCGCAACTTTCGGCGTTTCCCGATCAGATTGTGTGGGGAAGAAGCCCCGTGCGCATCGATCTTGCCGGCGGATGGACCGACACGCCGCCCTTTTCGCTTTATGCCGGCGGCAACGTGGTGAACATCGCCATAGAACTCAACGGGCAACCGCCTCTTCAGGTGTATGTGAAGCCGTGCAGGGAACATCGTATCGTGTTGCGTTCCATCGATATGGGCGCCACGGAAACCGTTGAATCGTTCGATGAATTACGGAATTACAACAAGCTCGGCTCTCCGTTTTCCATTCCGAAAGTAGCACTGGCATTGTGCGGTTTTCTGCCCGAATTTTCGTCGGATCCGTGCTCCACGTTGAAGGAACAGTTGCAGGCATTCGGTTCGGGAATAGAATTGACGTTGTTGGCGGCCATTCCCGCCGGATCGGGATTGGGCACGAGCTCCATCCTCGCTTCCACCGTGCTGGGCGCACTCAACGATTTTTGCAGCTTGCAATGGAGCAAACCGGATATAAGCACCAACACGCTGGTTTTGGAGCAGTTGCTCACGAGCGGCGGCGGATGGCAAGACCAGTACGGCGGAATTTTTCACGGAGTGAAGCTGCTGCAATCCGAACGGGGTTTTGTGCAGAAACCGCAGATCAATTGGCTGCCGAATTTTCTGTTTACCGATTTAAACTATAAGTCGTGCCATTTGCTGTACTACACGGGTATTACGCGCGTGGCGAAAAATATTTTAGCCGAAATTGTACGCGGAATGTTCCTGAATTCATCGACACATTTGAATATTCTGAACGAAATGAAATCGCACGCGCTTGATACGGCAAACTGCATCCAACGAGGCGATTTCGACCGGTACGGAAAGCTGATCCTCAAAACCTGGGAACAGAAAAAAACCATCGACAGCGGCACCAATCCGCCCGAAGTGGAGAAAATTATCGATTTGATAAAAGATTACGCTCTGGGTTACAAGTTGCCCGGCGCCGGCGGCGGAGGATATTTGTACATTGTTGCCAAAGATCCCGAGGCCGCCGTCCGCATCCGCAGGATATTGACCGAAAATCCACCGAACGAAAAAGCACGCTTTGTTGAAATGACGTTATCGGACAAAGGGTTTCAGGTGTCGAGGAGCTAAGGGAGACTGGGCGAAAGGGCGAGATAGAGACTGGGAGACTTAGTGAAGGCGGCACACCATGTTTTAACAGCCGCTATCATCCCAAATTCCAAATCGTAATTCGTAATTCGTAATTCGTAAATCACCTCACCTTCTCCCCATACGCCAGCCATCGGCTCATCACGTTCTGCACATAATTTACCGTTTCGTCTCCGCGAAAATATCCGGCTTTGCAGACCGGATCTTTGTAATATTGCTCCAGTCGTTTCAGTTGAATGTATTTTTCCACGTTTCCTTCCCATACGTTTTTGTCGGCTTCGTATTTTTCGGCCAGTGCGCGAGCATCGGAAACGTGCCCGATTCCGCCGTTGTAGGAGGCCAGCGCCATTTTTATCCGCTCCTGTTCGTTG
>CAKTUP010000147.1 GCA_934621705.1 uncultured Petrimonas sp. | reverse complement strand
GGTTGATGGTGCTTTCGTCGCTGGCAATTTTGTGGTATTTTAAGAGGAGGAAGTGGTTGTAGAGGAGTTCTTCTGAAAATAGAAAAGACTGTATCTTAATGTTGTAGATACAGTCTTTTTTAGTTCTTTCGTCTTTATTTACGCCAATATCAGCCCAATATTCTCAAACCGTTCGTTGTAATCCTGAACGGCGTAGCGAATGACTTCTATGGCTTCATCGTGGCCGTAAACGTGTGTAATCTCAGTGTTGCGATCTTCGCCGGGCATATCTTTGTAGGTAAGAAAATAGTGCTCCAGGCGTTGAATTACAATTTTCGGAACGTCATCTATATTGTCGTAATGCCCGTAAACGGTATCGTTTTTCAGAATGGCGATAATTTTGTCATCAGCCTGATTGCCGTCTATCATTCGAAATCCGCCGATAGGAATGGCATCTACGAGCAAGTCGCCGTGCGAAAGGTCTTTTTCTGTCAACACGCAAATATCCATGGGGTCGCCGTCTCCTACTATATCGGTTCGTCCGGTTTTTTTGTTGCAATAATCGCCCACTCTCTTCCCGCAAAATGTTTGCGGAATAAAACCGTACAACGCGGGTATCACGTTCGAGTATTTCTGAGGCCTGTCAACGCGTAAATATCCGCTTCTTTTGTCTATTTCGTATTTTACCGTATCGGTAGGAACCACTTCAATAAAGGCGGTTAATTCTTCTGGAGCACGTTCACCGATGGAAATTCCGTGCCAAGGATGAGATTTGTAACGCAATCCCATTAATCTGCCAATTGGATCTGAAAGTTTATCAACCATGAGTTTGGATTTTATTTACAAAATTACAATAATAAAAGTGATAATCGACATGCGACAAGAGAAAAGGTGACAAGAGAGCTGTGACTATGCGTTTTTTACCCAATTTTCAGGTGAATTTGAGATTTTAACCAACATACTTATCAGGTATTCATATTTTTCGATCAGGTCAGTCCATTGTTGTTCTTCAATATATCCGCATGCTTTTGCAAAATCCAACCAGGTTTGTGTTTCTGCAGCTTCGGCTTCCGCATCCGATAATTTTGCGATAAACGACTTTTCATATCTCCTTTTTCTCCACGCTTCAGCAATATTGGCTGCCACAGAACGCGATGAACGACGGATTTGGTCTGATAATGAAAATTTTTCTTCGGCAGTAAATGATTTGGACAGATGAAAAATGCTCATTGCAGATTGAAATGCCAATTGATAAACTCTCAAATCAGAATGACGAATAATCTTTGCCATGGTTTTTTATTTAATTGTTACTGTCTCCCGTCTCCCGTCTCCCATCTCCTGTCTCCTGTCTCCTGTCGATTTGTTAATCTACTCTTCGTACAACAAATACGGCCTTCGCTGCTGTTTAAATTTCACCACATCACAATACCACTTCTCCTTAATTTCCTGTGCCGATTTTCCGGCCATAATGTCCTGACGGATATAATCCACACCCACTAATTTTTCGAAAAAAGTGGAAAAGAATTTATCGCCTAGTTGAAGGTTTTTGTATGCATCGATAACGTAAGAAAGGTCGAATCCGTTTTCCCAAATATATTCGTGCGAAACATTGCGAAGGTCAACACCGAAGCATTTTTTGTTGAGTAGCGGCGGATTTTTTGCTCCGGGAACGCTTCGGGGAGTGAACGAAAAATCGGAACCTTTATAGTTGGGATGTCCGTATGCCTGAAACGGAAAAGATGTTCCGCGTCCTAAGCTCACCACTGTTCCTTCGAAAAGACAAGTGGAAGGATACAGGTAAATGGACTGAATATTGGGTAAGTTAGGCGATGGAGCGATAGGCAATTCGTATCTCGTTTGGTGCGTGTAATTTTCGCACGGGATAACCGTTACATTGCAAATTCTACCTTGCGGCAACCACTTTTCGCCGTTTATCATCAGCGCGAGTTCGCCCAGTGTCATCCCGTGAACCACGGGAATGGGCAGCCACCCCACACCCGATTTGTGTTTCATATCCAAAATCGGCCCATCCACATAAAATCCGTTCGGATTGGGACGATCGAGCACGATCATTTTCTTGTTATGCTCGGCGCAAGCGTCCATCAAACGCGCCATGCTAGCATAGTAGGTGTAAAACCGCAAACCAACATCCTGCAAATCAAAAAGCAAGATATCGAATTCTTTCATTTTATCTGCCGAAGGTTTTCCGCCGCCGCTTCCGTAAAGCGACCAAATGGGAATTCCGGTTTTCTGGTCCACCGAACTGGCCACGTGTTCGCCGGCATCTGCCGTTCCGCGAAAACCGTGTTCGGGCGAGAAAATGCCTACGATGTTGTATTTACTCCGATGCAGAAAATCCACCAAATGCTCGTTGCCCAGCATACTCGTTTGGTTGGCCATCACGGCCACGCGCTTGCCTTTGAGAAGCGGAAGGTATTTATCGGTGATTTCGGCGCCCACTTTAACCGTTTGTGCCTGTGCGATAGTGGCGGTAAAGATAAACGTTGTTATAAAAAGCAGTTTCTTCATTCTTATTCAATTTCGGTTTTGCTGTATTTTTGCTGTTCATGCAGCCGGTCAAACTCTTCTTCCAGCGAAAGAAGTTCCTTTTTTATCTCCTTGAGTTTCTCCAACGCTTCCACACGCTTCACCTCATCGTCTTTTTTGGATTTCAGCGATTGGCGCGCGCCATCTAACGTCAGGCCTTTTTCTTTTACCAAATGATACACGATTTCAATTTGCTGAATGTCTTCTTTGGTGTACTGCCGTGTGCCACCGGCGGTTTTTTTGGGGTTGATATATTCAAATTCTTTTTCCCAGAACCGCAACAGCGATACGTTTACGGCAAAATGATCGGCCACTTCCTGAATGGAATAGTAGAGCCGTTTGTCGTTGAATTGGATTGGTTTTTTTCGTTTGCCCATTTCTTTATCTGATTAGTTTATTTGCCGTTACGGCTCTCACAATAGCACGGTTGCCGTGAACCGTATATATGATTGATACATTTTTGTAGCGGATGCTTCGGGCATTTACGTCAAACCGAAGTACGCTTTTTTTATCCGATATACGAATGGATTCGGCATAATTCTCCAGTCCGAAAATTTCCCGGTAAAGTCCTTTCAGGTATTTCTCGGCGGTCATTGGCGCTTTATACGTATTTTCGATGTAATCAATCAGTCGGATTATATCTGCCTGCGCTTCTTCGGATACTTCGACCAAAAACGTTTTCATCGGGTATATTCGTTCTCAAACGTAGTATTATAGCGTTTTCCCAATTCTTCAAACGCCTGCTTTGCCGATTCTTTCGCCGAGATAGTTTTTATCGGTCTTCCTTTCTCATCCAACGGTTGGGGGTATTCCAGTTGCACCACTTTTTTGTGATTTTGCAACTGCTTCACCAGTTTTCGGCCTGTGGGGCTGTCAGTATTGATGTGTGCAATAACGTTCATAACAAGTTTAATTTTATGTGTTCTACAAAAATACACTTTTTTTCCATTACGTGGTTCGATAGGGCAAAAAATCCCAAATTGTCCGTATCTTTGCACCTTTGAAAATAAAGAACAAAGAGTAAAGAATAAGGAACAAAGACATTGAGCTTTGTACCTTGACCTTTAAAACCGTAATTTTTAATGATGACTTCACAAGAAATTCGCCAATCGTTTACCGATTTTTTCGCATCAAAACAGCACCAGATTGTGCCTTCGGCTCCGATGGTGATCAAAGACGACCCCACGCTGATGTTTACCAACGCCGGTATGAATCAGTTTAAAGATATAATTCTGGGCAACGCCCCCATTAAGTATCCGCGGATTGCGGATTCGCAAAAATGTTTGCGCGTGAGCGGCAAGCACAACGATTTGGAAGAAGTTGGCCACGATACGTACCATCACACAATGTTCGAAATGCTGGGCAACTGGTCGTTCGGCGATTATTTCAAAAAAGAAGCTATCGCCTGGGCGTGGGAATATCTGACCGAAGTGTTGAAATTAGACGCCGACCGCCTGTACGCTACCGTTTTTGAAGGAAGCCCCGAAGAAAACCTGGAACGCGACGATGAAGCTGCCGGATATTGGGAAAAATACCTTCCCGCCGAGCGCATCATCAACGGAAACAAAAAGGATAATTTTTGGGAAATGGGCGATACCGGGCCGTGCGGGCCGTGTTCCGAAATTCATATCGATATCCGTTCGGATGAGGAACGCCGGAAAGTGGACGCGCTTTCACTCGTCAATAACGACCATCCGCAAGTGATTGAGATTTGGAACCTGGTGTTTATGCAGTATAACCGCAAGTCCGATGGTTCGCTGGAGCCGCTTCCCGCCAAGGTGATTGACACCGGAATGGGATTTGAGCGGTTGTGCATGGCCGTACAAGGAAAGTTATCCAACTACGATACCGATGTTTTTCAGCCCATTATCGCTAAAATCGGAGAAATAACCAACACAGCATACGGTGAAGACGAGAAAAAAGACATCGCCATGCGCGTGATTGCCGACCACGTGCGCACCATCGCTTTTTCCATCACAGACGGGCAGTTGCCGTCGAACGCCAAGGCGGGATACGTTATCCGCCGGATATTGCGACGCGCCGTTCGCTACGGTTACACGTTTTTGGGAATGCACGAAGCGTTTATGTACAGGCTTGTGCCGTCGCTCATTCAGGTGATGGGCGACGCGTATCCCGAACTGGACGCGCAAAAAACGCTCATCGAAAAAGTGATTCAGGAAGAAGAAAACTCGTTCTTGCGAACGCTGGAAACCGGCATCCGGTTGCTCGAAAGAAGCCTCCCC
>CAKTUP010000146.1 GCA_934621705.1 uncultured Petrimonas sp. | reverse complement strand
TCTTTCCATAAAGAACAAAACTGAGGCGCAAACGGTTTAACCAAAAATCGAGAAAGAATACAAAACCCCGATAAAAAGCTTTTCGATACTTTTTTTATTTGTATCTATGAATCACTACATTTCACTGGAAAATGTTATTCCGCGGATGCCCGATTCACCATTCATCCGCCCAATCAACTGGCAGATCAATTCTTACGAGACTTGGGGCGTTGTTGGCCCCAACGGAAGCGGGAAATCGTTGTTAGCCGAACTAATGTGTGGAAAAATACCTGTACAATCGGGAAAAATACACTATCATTTTTTAGACAAATCTGCATTTCCTTCCCGGTGGATTAAAAAAATAGATTTCAACGCGGCCTATTCTCTGCTCGATTACCGTAAGTTGTTTTATCAGCAACGATTTAATCATTCCGAATACGACAGCGTGCCACTTGTAAGCGAACTGTTTCAACTGGAAAATATTTCCGAAGAAAATCGACTAATCTTCCGCAACTTCAACCTTTTCGACTTGATGGACCGGAAGTTCATTCACTTATCGAGCGGAGAATTACGCAAACTCATTATTGCTAAAACACTGCTCGAAAACCCTAAAATGTTGATATTCGATAATCCGTTTATTGGCTTAGACGAACAATCGCGGGTATTGCTCAACGATATTTTCGCTTTCCTTCTCATGCAGCGTAATATTCAACTTATGTTTCTTGCTCCCACTTTAGGCGATTTACCTGCTTGCACAACGCATATCCTAAAGATGAAGAACTGCACGGTCGAGTATGCCGGCAAAATGTCCGGTTTCACTTCCGAAAATGTGCTAACGACAGATTTTATCTCTGAAATAAACTGGAATGACATTACGCTGGAAAACAGGGTTTGCGATAGCAACGAAGTTGTTTCGATGGCCGATGTTGATATTGCTTACGGGAAACAAGTCATTCAGAAAGCTGTAAACTGGAACATCTATAAAAATGAGAAATGGGCATTATTAGGGCCTAACGGCTCGGGCAAATCTACTCTGCTCAGCTACATTTTTGCCGATAACCCGCAAGCCTACGCGAAAAATATACGTCTTTTCGGCCGAAAAAGGGGAACAGGAGAAAGTATTTGGGATATCAAAAAACGCATCGGATTCACTTCTTCCGAATTGAATCTCTATTACAGAAAAAATGCGACTAGCCTGGCAGTTATCGCTTCAGGATTTTTCGACAGTATCGGATTATTTCGTAAAGGCAATGAACAACAAATTTTGATTGCAGAAAAAATATTGGAAATACTTCGCATTACACATTTGAAAGACAGATCATTCCTGAAAATATCTTCCGGTGAACAACGGTTAGTATTGTTTGCAAGAGCCATTATCAAAAATCCGCAGTTGTTGATTCTCGATGAACCATTCCACGGGTTGGACGATTACAATAAAAAAATGTGTACTTCTATTGTGGAGTCATTTGCACAGCAGTACGACAAATCGCTGATTTACGTAACTCATCGCATGGAAGAAATACCTGATTGTATTGACCATTATAAAGTTCTGCATCGAGATGAAAAGGCTGATTCTGAGAATGAAGATACACTATAATTCTAAAAGATATATTCACTCTCACACATTAAACCTAAAATGCATCACATCGCCGTCCTGGACAATATATTCCTTGCCTTCCACGCCCATTTTTCCGGCTTCTTTCACGGCTGCTTCGGAACCGTATTTGATGAAATCTTCGTATTTGATAACTTCGGCGCGGATGAATCCTTTTTCGAAATCGGTATGGATGACGCCGGCGCATTGCGGGGCTTTCCAGCCTTTTTCGAACGTCCAGGCGCGCACTTCTTGCACTCCGGCGGTGAAATAGGTTTGGAGATTAAGTAGTTTGTATGCGGATTTTATGAGGCGCGAAACTCCCGATTCAGTTAACCCAAGTTCAGCAAGAAACATTTCCCTTTCTTCGTAGGTATCAAATTCGGCAATTTCCGATTCTATTTTCGCTGCCACCACCAAAATTTCTGCATTTTCGTTTTTCACCGCTTCACGAACCTGTTCCACAAATTTATTTCCGCCTACGGCGCTTTGTTCATCAACATTGCAAACATATAACACAGGTTTGGAAGTCAGCAAATACAATTCGCGTGCTGCTTTATTTTCGTCTTTAGTATCAAAAGAAACCGTTCGGGCAGATTCGCCGCGCAGCAGCGCTTCGCGGATTTTGGAGTAAACTTCGAAAGCCAATTTGGCATCTTTATCGCCACCGGTTTTAGCTTGTTTCTCCACTTTTTGTATGCGTGCTTCTATGGTTTCAAGGTCTTTGAGTTGCAGTTCGGCATCGATAATTTCCTTATCGCGAACCGGATTCACGCTTCCATCCACGTGCGTTACGTTTTCGTCTTCAAAACAGCGCAACACGTGCAAAACCGCATCCGTTTCACGGATATTGGCCAGAAATTTATTTCCTAATCCTTCGCCTTTGCTCGCTCCTTTTACCAATCCGGCAATATCCACAATTTCAACGGTTGTGGGAACTATTCGTTGCGGATTTACCAATTCCGCCAATCGATTCAATCGTTCGTCGGGAACGGTGATGACGCCCACATTGGGTTCGATGGTGCAAAACGGGAAATTTGCCGCCTGCGCTTTAGCGTTTGATAAACAGTTGAAAAGAGTTGATTTTCCGACGTTGGGAAGCCCAACGATACCGCATTGAAGAGCCATTTTTTATTCTGATTTATAGACCGCTTCGCTGTAAAATGATTGACTTTTAGACGAGAGCAGTAAGTGCTTATTTTTTGCGGGTGCAAAGGTACGAAAAATTACTTGTTTTTTCTAAATGTTCTTGTTTGCGATTTGGATTTTCCTTTTCCCCGCAACTCTTTCGCTTTTGGATTTACAAAAACATCGTTTCGTTTGGATTGAGCTTTTTTGGAATTTGTAAAAGACTCTTTGTATGTTGAGCGGGAAGTTTTTCCGGATTCTTTTTTAATTACTGCAGTTTGTTTTGGTTTAATAGGTTGGTTTTCGTTAGCCGAATCGGCAATAGCAGCTTTTAATTCTTTCATTTCCTGATCTTCCAGAAACCGCCAATCGCCAATCCCGATTCCTTTTACCGATACATTCATAATCCGGATACGTTCCAGTTTCTGCACTTCGTAACCTAAGTACTCGCACATCCTGCGGATTTGGCGATTGAGTCCCTGAACGAGAATAATCCGAAATACAAATTCCGATATTTTCTCGACTTTGCATTTTTTAGTCACTTCTCCCAAAATGGGAACACCGCCGGACATTCTTTTCACAAATTCATCCGTAACCGGTTTGTTTACAGTAACAATGTACTCTTTTTCATGACGATTTCCCGCACGAAGTATTTTATTGACAATATCTCCGTCATTGGTCAAAAATATCAACCCTTGCGAATCTTTATCCAATCTTCCGATGGGAAAAATGCGTTCGTGGTAACCTATATAATCCACGATATTGTCTCGCGCGCCCTTCTCGGTTGTACTCACAATTCCGCGTGGCTTGTTGAACGCCAGCAAAACAAAATCTTCTTCCGGCTTTGGCTCAATAAGCAAACCATTTACCAGAACTTTATCGTGATTATTGACCAACGTACCAATTTCTGCACGTTTTCCGTTCACCAACACCTGACCGGCTTCAATGTATTTATCGGCTTCGCGGCGTGAACAAATTCCACTTTCCGAAATGAATTTATTAATGCGTACAGCCATTTATAACCCGTGTTTAGCCGATATTTCCAGCATCCTTTCAATCGGTTTCACTGCTTTTAACCGAACTTCTTCATCCACAAAAATTTCCGGACGTTCGTTTTTCAAGCACAAATACAGTTTTTCCAACGTGTTCATTTTCATGTAAAAACAATCGTTACAAGCGCACGTGGAATCTTCGGGCGGAGCGGGAATGAATTCTTTATCGGGATTCTCTTTTTGCATTTGATGCAGAATTCCCGATTCGGTTGCCACAATAAATTGCTTTTTATCGGAATTTCGGGCAAATTTTATGATAGATGAGGTAGAACCCACGTGATCAGCAATTTCCAGAATATATTTTCTGCATTCGGGATGCGCCAACAACAATGCATCGGGAAATTCTTTTTTCAATTCCAGAATTCTTTCCAGCGAAAATTGTTCGTGCACGTGACAAGCGCCTTCCCACAAAAGCATATTTCTTCCGGTAAGTTTGTTGATATAATCTCCCAGGTTTTTATCGGGGCCGAAAATAATTTTTTCGTCTTCGGGCAACGAGTCCACAATTTGCTTGGCATTGGTAGAAGTTACCACAATATCGGTAACGGCTTTTACTGCAGCTGTAGTATTCACATACGATATTACCGTGTGGTCGGGATGTGCTTTTGTAAACGCTTCAAACTCATCGGCCGGACAACTGTCTGCCAGCGAACAACCTGCCATCATATCTGGAATAAAAACCCGTTTTTCGGGCGAAAGTATTTTAGCGGTTTCCGCCATAAAATGAACACCGCAAAGCACGATAATATCTGCCGTGGTTTTAGCCGCCCATTGAGCCAGCGCCAAACTGTCGCCAACAAAATCGGCAACATCTTGAATATCACCTTCCTGGTAATAATGCGCCAGAATAATGGCATTTTTCTCTTTACGGAGTGTATTTATTTTTTCGATCAATTCTTTTTTTTCCATTGAACATTATTTATTAATATTATATTTTAAAACTGAAAAAACAAATGATGATGATGAATGCCTGTTGATACTGTTGATAAATAAATGAAGAAATACTTGTAAAATAAGTTATTAAAATAAGAACTTTTCCAA
>CAKTUP010000145.1 GCA_934621705.1 uncultured Petrimonas sp. | reverse complement strand
CAATACATCAAAATATGGAAAAAATAAGACAACTTCTCGCATCCTATAAAACAACCCTCATACTTTTACTCATCTACGCCTTTCTGATGGCGCTGGCTACGTTTATCGAAAAAGAAATGACTACCGAAGCGGCCAAAGTAATGATTTACTATTCGCCCATTTTCTTTTTCCTGCAATTTCTGCTGGTGGTTAATTTTATCCTCACGTTTATCGATCATCGGTATGCACAACGAAAACGATGGGCGCTCACCGTTATTCACTTCGCTTTTATCGTCATACTTGCCGGCGCGTTAACCACGCACGTTTTCGGAAAAGAGGGCACGATGCATATCCGTGAAGGTGAAACCAATAATGTGATGGTTATGCACACCTCGAAAGGAGTGTTCACGGAAGAATTGCCGTTTACGCTGGAACTGGTGAAGTTCAACCTGATCCGCTATCCCGGCTCCATGAGCCCGTCGTCTTACGAAAGCGATTTGCGGATTCATATCGATGGCGAAGTGCGCGACGCCAGGGTTTATATGAATAACGTGCTGGATTTAAGGGGATACCGTTTCTTTCAGGCATCTTACGACGAAGACGAAAAAGGCACCATCTTATCCATCAACAAAGATGTGGCGGGACGGAATATTACTTATGCCGGCTATTTTTTTCTGATCGCCGGGTTTATTCTGATGTTTGTTACGCCGAATTCCCGATTGCGCAAACTCGGTCGCCAGTTGAAAGAACTGAGAAATACGGCTGCGTTAATAGTTGTTTTTTCGTTTGTCTCATTTAGCGCCAATGCGCAAAGTTTTACCGATCAGGCTGTTTTTCAGGCCGTGCAAAGAAACGCTGTTCCGATGGAACACGCCGAAAAATTCGGGCAAATGCCGGTACAATTTGCCGGCAGGATTATCCCAATGAACACTTTTTCGTCGGAACTATTGAGAAAACTCCATAAGAGCGACAAAATCGCAAAACTCAATTCCGATCAGTTTTTGCTGGGAATACTCACCTTGCCGCAAATGTGGATGCAGGTGCCGTTTATCTCCAATTCCAACGATGACGTAGCCCGCATGTTTCAACTGCCCGAAAAGCACTTTGCTTATTCTCAGGTGTTTGACGCCAATGGAAGTTACAAGCTGCTTGAGAAAGTGAACGAAGCGTATCACAAACCGGAATCGGAACGAAACGAATTCGATAAAGGCATTCTCAAACTCGATGAAAAGATAAACATCATTTTCTTGTTGCTGAACTCCAAACTGATGGCTCTTTTCCCCAATGCGGATGATCCCAATCACACGTGGTACGCGCCCGGCGATGATTTATCGGTCTTTTCCGAAGCGGATTCGCTGTTCATTTCCCGCTCTTTGCCGTTGTATTTGTCCGAAGTGAACCGATCGCTCGAAAGCGGCGACTGGCAGCAACCCAACGCCATTCTCGACTCCATTGCAGACTTTCAACAGAAAGCAGACGTTGGCGCTCACATAAATCCGAAGAAAATAAGGATGGAAATGCGTTACAACAAGCAAAATATTTTCGGGAAAACACGCGGCGGTTATTTTCTGTTGGGCATCCTGCTGCTTATGCTGGCCTTTTTCAGGCTTTTCAGGGAGGCGAAATGGGCAGCTGTTTTATCGAACATACTGGTAATTGGAATTTTTCTGGTTTTTCTTTACCACACATACGGCATGGCAATGCGCTGGTATATATCGGGTTACGCGCCCTGGAGCAATTCCTACGAATCGATGGTGTATGTGGCGTGGGCAACCATCCTCGCCGGCTTGATTTTCGGACGAAAAAGCGATCTTACTCTCGCAACCGCAACCATTTTTGGCGGTATAATCCTGTTTGTTTCAGGGCTTAACTGGATGGAACCCCAGATTACCACGCTCGTTCCCGTACTTAAATCGCCGTGGCTGATGATTCACGTTTCCGTAACCATTGCCGCTTACGGTTTTTTCGGGATAAGTCTGCTGCTGGGATTGTCCAATCTCATCATCATGAGTATTGCCAAAGGAGAAACAGCATTGCTTCGCATCAAGGAGTTGAGCATTATCAACAATATGTCGTTGCTGGTGGGATTGGCTCTGATGACCATCGGAACGTTCCTGGGCGGCATTTGGGCCAACGAATCGTGGGGTCGCTACTGGAGCTGGGATCCCAAGGAAACCTGGGCGTTGATTACCGTTGTAATTTATGCCATTGTTACACACGTTCACTTAGTCAAAAAATTAAACAATTACTGGTTCTTCAACCTGTCGTCGGTAGTGGCATTTGCATCGGTTATAATGACTTATCTGGGAGTAAATTACCTTTTAAGCGGCCTGCATTCCTACGGCGAGAACGAAGGCGTCTCGGCCATGTTTACCTATTTATACGTGATTCTGGCAGTTGTAGTTGTGCTGGCAATTGTTTCGTACAGAGGGTTTAAAAGAGCAAAGAATAAAGAGTAAAGAACAAAGAACCAAGAACAAAGAACCAAGAACAAAGAACAAAGAACAAAGACAATGGACATTCAGAAAGTTCTGAGAAGACGAATCATTTTATTTAATTTGACAGAAAAATCGCTGACAGCACTCGCCCGAATGGGCGGCATTTTCATAACCGTAGGCGATTTATTCGCCTGCGGTAAAGGACACACCATCCAAACTCCGCCCGGAGTGACGGTACTTGTTTTGGTTTTAATAAACTCTTTATTATTCTAATTTCCAACTTCTAATTTCTAATTTCTATTTAAAAATATGATTCACTGGGGATTTATCGGTTGCGGAAACGTAACGGAAAAGAAAAGCGGTCCGGCTTTCCGCAAAGCCGATGGCTCGGATGTGGTAGCGGTGATGCGTCGCGATGAAGCGCTGGCCAAGGATTACGCGCAGCGGCACAATATCGGCAAATGGTATTCCGATGCGTATGCATTGATTAACGATGCCGACGTAAATGCCGTGTATGTTTCCACGCCGCCCGGATCGCATGCCGAATACGCCATTGCGGCCATGAGAGCCGGAAAGCCGGTGTACGTGGAAAAACCGATGGCGGCTTCGTATGAAGAATGCGTGGCGATGTCTGAGGTGGCAAAAGAAACCGCCGTGCCTTGTTTTGTGGCGTATTATCGACGTACCCTGCCGTATTTTCTGCGGGTTAAACAACTGGTTGAAAACGGCGAAATAGGAGAGGTGAGCGAAGTGAAAATTAATTTCGTGATTCCACCCTACGAAACCGATTTGAGACGCGAAACACTTCCCTGGCGAGTGAAAAAGGAGATTTCGGGAGCGGGGTATTTTTACGATCTGGCTTCGCACCAACTGGATTATCTTGATTTTATTTTCGGAGAAATCACCGAAGTGCGCGGAACGGCTAAAAACGTGGCCGGATTGTATGATGTGGAAGACACCGTGGATGGTGAATGGATCCACAAATCGGGCGTAAAAGGCAGCGGGCACTGGGAGTTTGCTGCTCCCGTAAACGAAAGAACCGATGAAATAGAAATCATCGGCTCCACGGGTTCCATCCGGTTTTCCACGTTTCATTTCACGCCCATCGTGCTCAACAACGCCTCCGGCAAACAACTATTTACCGAAGAAAACCCCGAAAATATTCAGTTTTACCTTATTCAAAGCATTGTGAACTATCTAAACGGCAAGGGAGATTATCCCGTAAGCGATTTTCGTTCTGCTACGCGAACCAATTGGGTGCTGGATAAGATGCTGGGACAAACCGTCTGACCGATTACCGGTCTGACGGTTAGAAAAAATTACGCCCCCGCTGGCGCAAGTTTGTAACTTGTGCCTATCAATTATTCTCTCAACAACCCATCAATCGTATCCGTAACTTTTTTGCTGTTCCAATCGGCAGCCCCCACTTTTTTGATGGCAATACCGCCGTCTTTCCCGATTAAAAAAGTGATGGGTATGGTATTGGAAACCAGTTGTTGGGGTGGGGCAGACTGGATGTAATGCGCCGGTAAATCATACCCTTTGTCGGCCATAAATTTATCAACCGTAGGTTTCGGATCGGTGGTAGCGAATACGAAAACCATGTCGGGATTGTTCCTATACTTGTTGTAAAGTTGCTGTATGGCAGGCATCTCGGCAATGCAGGGCGGACACCACGTTGCCCATGTGTTCAGAAAAACCACTTTTCCTTGTGCCTGGCTGAAATCGAAAGGTTGGCCGTTATCGTCGGTTAATCGCCACTGATAATCGGTTAGTGTTTCCCGTTTTTCCACTTTTTGTACCGACGGGCTAAAGGACGCCATCAGCTTGCTTGTCCACAATTTCAGTTTGCTGCCCACGGGCGTAAACAAAACAAGAGCGATCAATCCGACGAAAATTATATTGGAAATCCACGATTTCTTTTTGTCGGTTTTTTTAGTTGTTTTCTCTTCCATTTTTATGTTGTCTTTCTCATTGAACGTAATTGCTACGAGAAAGTTTTGTCAAAGACAAATCAACCTATTTCCGGATTGCGTTTCTTATGTTATTTTCTCAAAATCTTTTCCATCGCCTTTCCTTTTGCCAGTTCATCGATCAACTTATCCAGGTAACGAATTTTTTGCATCAGTTCGTCTTCGATTTCTTCCACCCGATATCCGCAAATCACGCCTGAAATTTTCGAGGCATTGGGATTGAGTTGCGGTGCTTGATTAAAGAATGTTTCGAAGTCGGTTTTTTGGTCTAAATGTTGTCGTAACGATTTTTCATCGTATCCGGTCAGCCAGAAAATAATCGCATCCACTTCTGCTTTCGTGCGTCCTTTCTTTTCCGCTTTTTGAATGTAAAGCGGATAGACATTGACGAAAGGCATGGAAAATATTTTGGAGTTGTTCATA
>CAKTUP010000144.1 GCA_934621705.1 uncultured Petrimonas sp. | reverse complement strand
GATATTTTTATAGTACCAAAGATTTATCTTTCCGTAGTTCATTTCCCATTTGTTGGTTCGGGTTTTGAAAATATCATTGGCGGATAGATTTATGGTCAGTTCGTTTTTCAAAATACGTTTTGATACGTTTAAATCTATTCCCCACGATGGTTTCATCAATGTTACACCACTGTGTCCGCCCAAGTGTCCACTCGTATTCACGCGAAGTGTCCATTCATACGGAAACGAAAACGTATTATTCCATTTTCCGCTAAACATCGGCTTGTTATATTCTCGGTTTTCGTTTTTGAGATTGAGCCATTGCCACATTCCGCCTGCTTCAAATTGTGGTCGCCAAATACCGATTGCGGGGGAATAAGAAATGCCGAAATTGGCGTTTTTCGTGCGTTTTACGTTTTCGGGACGGAATAGAACGATTGCTTGGTCTTTGAACTGTTGCACAAATGTCAAAATAGCGTTTTCGTGAATGGTGTAACCTGCCATTGCTTGCACGTTTTTCCACGCAAACATAGCCGAAAAACTGTTTTCAATTTTTGGTTGCAACTTCGGATTTCCGCTTTCGTATAAAAACGGCGAACTGTATTGTATGTTACTGCGCAATTGGTTGTAGTGCGGATAATATACTTTTCGCTCGAAACCTACCGATGTCTGCACGTTTTCAAGAGCATAAGAAACGGTAAGATTTGGAAAAAATTGATTGTATTTCTTCGATTGTTCTTTGTTAAGCACTTCGTTTTCAAAATAATCCATATCAATATTTTCATAGCGTACACCGCCCGCAATTCCCCATTTACCCAATTGGGTTTGATAAGAGAGAAACAATGCACTTCGGTTTTGAATGGCTTTGTCGTTCGAGTTTTCAATTCCTAATTCCGGTTTGTTGATATTGTAAGTCTGTAAAAAACGTGTGTAAGTGTATTCTCCACCGGCTTCGAGCAATCCGTTTCCGAGTGTATATGAAAGAACTCCTTTTCCGGCATATAAATCATAATCTCGGGTTGAATTTGTGCGTAAAACATCGTTTGGAGTTTCGATAAAATAAGAATTCATATTTACTTCTTCATCGCCTTTTACCCAATCGGCATTAACGTTTAGCGATAATTTTTCAGAAAGACTTCCATAATAATACGCATTGATTTTATGGTTAGTTTCCGGCTGTTTTGAATTAGATAATTGGTTCACTTTTTCGTTATGTGTATTACTAAAAAATTCGATGAAATTTTCCCCATTAGATTTCCATTTCGTATTATCATATGTATATTGCATCCCAGTAGAATGTTTGGAATTTGGATTGTAATTTAGTCCCAAAACCGGAATTATGTTGTTATATCCGCCATCTTCGAAAGTTCGATAAATTTGTTTTTGCTCGTTGTTGGCAAGCAGGAGTTCTTGTGTTGCCTTGAAATCGGTTTTATAACGATTTTGAATGTAATAAGCCGAACCGAAAACGTCCCACGCACCTGTGCGATAATTGAGCGACACAAATTCACTTCCCGAAAATACGCTTGCCTGTTTGCCTTGTGCATGCAGCATTCCGCTCAATCCCTCGCCTACAGGCTTTTCGGTTGTGATTTTGATAACGGCTTTTACCGTGGCGTCGTACTGTGCGCCGGGCATCGTGATTACCTGAATGTTTTTGATATCGGACAGCGAAAGCTGTTCCAATTCTTTGTTGTTTCGCACCAATCGGTTGTTGATGTAAATGATGGGCGTGCCTTTGCCAAAAACGGTAAAATTACCGTCTTGTCCGCTCAAAAACGGAAGTTGGGCGATGACTTCGTTTGCATTGGGAAGTGTTTCAAGTACGGTGTTTTTTACGCTTGCCACAATTGCGCCATTATCTATTTTGTATATTTTGCGACTGCCTTTTACCACCACTTCGCCAAGCACATTGCCATCATCTTTCAACACAATGGTTTGCTCCGACACTGCCGGAACAGTTTGCGTTTGGTAGCCAATAAAGGAGAGTTTCAGAAAAGCGTTTTTCACCCCTTTTTTGTCAAGCGAAAATTCTCCAGCGACGTTGGTTACGGTTCCCGTTATGAGCGCGCTGTCGGGAAGTGAATAGAGCACTACATTGACAAATTCGATGGGTTGGTTTTTCTCGTCAATTACTTTGCCTGTGAGGGTTTGGGCGGAAAGTGATATTGAAAAGCAGCAAAATATAATAATTGGAAATATTGTTTTCATATTTTTTAATTTGTTTTTGTTTTTGATGATGCAAAGGTATTTCGTTTTGGGAACACCAACACTACACAAAAGTGTGTTAATTGACTGATAAGTAAAGAACCACACAAAAGTGTATATTTTTGATTCTTTCCTGTTTTTTTATTAATTTTGCATTGTTATTCACAAAGAATAAACTATGGCTAAAAAAGACGATTTTTTTATTCGAGAAAATGAAATATCGTTTGTTCCCGATGAATACTATGCGCCAATGAAGTTGTATGTGCAGTTTTTGGACTGCTTTTGCTCGTAGTAGCTATAAAAGCATTTATGTGATAGATTATTACAAAAAGAATTTTCTGTACGTGTCGAACAATCCGCTGTTTTTGTGCGGAATGTCCGCAAAAGAAGTACGGGAAATGGGCTATGAGTTTTATATCAATCAAGTCCCCGAAAGTAATTTACCGTTGCTTTTGGAAATAAACCGCGCCGGATTTCTTTTTGCCCAAAACGTACCTGCCGAAAACCGATTGGAATACACGCTCAGTTACGATTTTCAGATTAAACAACCAACAGGAAAAGACTTGCTTATTAACCACAAAATCACACCACTGCACCTGACGGATGACGGAAAAGTTTGGTTAGCCCTTTGCACAGCATCATTGTCGTCTCATACTCATATTGGAAATATAGAAGTAACACGCAAGAGGTTTAACAGTCGCTGGAAATATAGTTTAGGAACACATTGCTGGAAAGAATGTGCCGGCGTGGAACTGAAAGATTACGAGAAAGAGGTGCTGTATCTCTCGGCACAGGGATATACGACGAACGAAATTTCAGAGCGTATGTGCAAATCAGTAGATACCATAAAAGGGCATAAAAGGCAGATATTTGAGAAGTTAGACGTGGGCGGTATTACCGAAGCCGTATCTATGGTTATCAACAAGAAGATGATATAAAAATAGCAGAAGGGCAGTTGCATTCAATGTCAACCGCCCTTTTTTATTAAAAGTAGAGTAAGGAAAAAACTAGTTCCTATCGTCGATTATGGACGAGAGATAAAATTTAGGGTGTCGTTTAACCTCCTGCCCGGTGGCAATCCAAAATATTATATTGGTTACCAATCCGCCCACAATCCACGATGCAACGGACAATTGCGGTGGCGGAAGGATGGATTTTTCGTTTTTAAATTCCGTAACCAATTTTTCAATCCACGGCTTGGGCTGTACCCAAAATTTGAAATAATTGGTTACGTGTTCCACCAACCGCAGTTCAAAGTTTTTGGGGTCTCGTGAGAAGTTCGTGAGTTGGATGCCGTCGGGTTTTACCACAAACACCAATCCTCCCCATCCGATATTGTAAGGATGAATAACCGGAACGTTATATTTCTGACACCATTCGTCAAATACGAAAGGGATATCCGATTTGAAGTCTAAGGCATTGATTGCAATATCCATATCTTTCACAAGCTCTTCCACATTATCCTCGTCAATGAATGTATTTATTGCCGTGATATTGGCTTCGGGATTAATTGCCAATAGGCGTTCTTTCAACGCTTCCGCTTTGGGTTTGCCAATATCCGACATCAGGTAGTTTTGACGGTTTAAATTGGATAGTTCCACTACATCGCCATCCACGATAGTGATGTTTTCAAATCCAAACCGCAATGCACACTCGGCAATGATACTGCCAATACCGGCTCCGCCCAGCAAAATCCGATAATGTTTCATTATCTTTTGGTCTTCGGGACGCACGTAGATACGGTTTCTGCTGTATCTTTCCTCCAAATTCGTTTCCATATATTTTTTCGTATTGATTGATTGTTTATCTGTTGTTCTATAAACTAAAATGCAAAGGTCGGCAGTATAAATAAGCTGTGCAATACACAAAAGTGTGTATTTTTAAGGTTTCCGTATTTTCTTTTCCAATAGTTCTCTGTCTTTTTTCAACCTCTCCTCCTGCTCCAAAATCCTCGCTCGTTGCTTTACGTTTTCCTTAAACATTTCCACCTGCGTGCGAAGTGCTTTGATTTTCTTGCTGTTCTTGTCGAAGTAAAACAGACTATCTAATTCCGCAAAATCGTTGGCTGTGGCGTTTCCCTGCATTTGGATGTAACGGAATTTCAAATCGTTGTCCGAAAGTGTGGCGTTTTGGTTTCTTAGCGAGTTATTCCAAATACCCATAGCTAAAATAATCAACATCATTGAAAGAAAAAACACCATTCCGAACGTGGATGTGGGTGTAAATTCTATTTTGCGTTTTTCGGCTAAACTTTTGGCGGGACGACCGCCTTTATTAGTACTTGATTTGGGTGTCATAATTCGGTTCATTTTTTGAGTAATTTGTTAGACCAACGGGATGAAAAACAAGGTTTCGGGCATACCGAAACACAAACTTGCTTAGGTAGAAAGTTGAAATATTCTCGCACCGATGAACGTTGCTGTTTTTCATTGTCTGAGACCTTTGTTTTTGATGATTTTCAGTGTGATTTCGGCTTGATTTTTCGCCCGCTTTTTCCCACACAAATAATCGTTCACATCCTTAAAATCCGCGTATCGTTTAGAAATATCCACAACGGGTAAATTCAGTTTTTGCAGTTTTTCCAATGCCTGTTTTCCGGCTTCGTCGTTATCCAAAAAAGCGTTGATTTTTTCGTGTTTCGAGAGAAATGGAAGGGCTTTTTCGAGGTTGGCGGTTGA
>CAKTUP010000143.1 GCA_934621705.1 uncultured Petrimonas sp. | reverse complement strand
CGAAAGCGTTGCAGGGAGCGGTTCCGGGTTTGTCGGTTATCAGCAGCAGCGGTAAGTTGGGCGCTCAACCTACCGTATCGATACGTGGTTTGGGTACATTGAGCAACAATGCTACAAGCAAACCCCTTTTTGTGGTAGACGGAGTGCCGATGGAAGATATTTCTTTGTTGAACACGCAAGACATTGAAAATATTTCGGTGTTGAAAGATGCGGCATCCACTTCCATATACGGAACGCGGGCTGCTTTTGGCGTGATACTTATCACTACAAAATCGGCTCAGAAAGTTGACAGAGTTTCTGTGAATTATACCAATAATTTTGCCTGGGATACGCCCACTATTTTGCCCGATTATCCCGATGTGCCTACCCAATTGAAAGCATTAATTGAAGCAAACGGACGCGCCGGGTTGGCCAATGAATTATTCGGAATGTATCTGGATCAGATGCTGCCGTATGCCGAAAAATGGAGAGACCAGCATAACGGACAAAAGGCAGGTTATCGGGAAATGGTACTCGGAGACCGAAACGCGTTAACAGACAGCAGTAAACCGCTGGGCGATTTTATGCTGGACAACAACGGTGTGGGAATGTATTTTGCCGATTGGGATGTGGTAAACATCATGTTCCGCAAATGGAAACCATCGCAGAGCCACAACCTGTCCGTTCAAGGCACAAGTGGAAAAACATCGTATTATATGTCCGTAGGATACAACCACGATGAAGGGGTAATGACCTATTTCCCCGAAAAGTTGGATAAATGGACAACTATGCTTAACGTTACCACTGATGTGAAAGATTGGTTGCAGGTGGGAGCACGCTTCAATTACAGTAACAAAGACTTTGTTGGCCCCGCTTTGAGAAGAACCACTTATCAGTATTTGTGGCGTTGGGGAAGTTTCTTCGGACCTTACGGAACGTATCAGGGTACCGATTTCCGAAACGATATTGCTTATCGCAAACAAGCCGGAGACTGGACAGACAACAACAGTTTTATACGTATGGGCACTTTTGCCAAAGCAACTCTTGCCAAAGGATTAACCTTGAATGCCGATTATACGCATAACGTGAACAATTATACCTACAAGGCTGCCTATATTCCGTTGAGCGGATGGAATTCGTGGGGCGGATCAATAACCAATCCAACCAATTATACAAGCAGTTCGTGGTTGGAACAGCAATCGGATCAGGATAAATCGTTTGCTTTGAATGTGTATGGTAATTACGAATTTTCGCTTGCCGATAAACATAATTTTAATTTTATGTTGGGCGGCAATGCCGAGAATGGGAAATATTTCAACCATTATTCCGAACGAGACGACCTTCTGGATTATAAACTGCCTGAATTTGACCTTGCAACAGGTGCGCAATACGTAGATGGCGAACGTTCACACTGGGCTACAGCGGGTTATTTCGGCCGCTTGAATTACGATTACCGGGGAATCTGGTTATTGGAACTGAACGGCCGTTACGACGGTTCGTCGCGTTTTCCGTCGCATTCCCGTTGGGCATTTTTCCCATCGGTTTCTGCCGGTTACCGTATAAGCGAAGAAGCTTTCTTCGAACCATTGAAAGCATCCGTCAGTAACTTGAAATTAAGAGGTTCTTACGGTGAAATCGGTAATCAGGCGGTAGGCAGCAATATGTTTATCCCCACTATGACAAAACGCGCCACAACTAACAGCCCTGCCGACGATGTGAAATGGTTGACGGATGCCGGTGTGCCGGTGGTGGCTTACAATATGCCGAAACTTGTTTCGAGCACGCTTAAATGGGAACGTATCCAAACGCTCGATTTCGGTTTCGACTTAGGATTGTTAAGCAATCAACTGAATTTTACGTTCGATTGGTATCAACGTACAACAAAAGATATGTTGGCGCCGGGCAGAACAATGCCGCAAATATTGGGCGCTCCGGCTCCCTATATAAATGCCGGAACACTAAGAACACGCGGTTGGGAATTGGCTGTAGATTGGCGTCACCGTTTCAATGATGTTTTAGTGTATGCCAATGCCAACGTGGGTGATTTCATTACCGACATCACCCAATGGGACAACGAAACCAAACTGTTAAACCAAAATTATACCGGTAAAAGATACGGTGATATTTGGGGTTTCGAAACGGATCGTTATTTCACCAAAGACGATTTTAACGCTGATGGAACATACAAAACAGGTATTGCATCGCAAACCGGCTTACAGCAGGGAACGTTTGTTTACGGCCCGGGCGACATCAAGTTCAAAAATTTGGATGGAAATGATGTGATTGACGGAGGAAAAGGAACAGCCGATGATCATGGCGACCTGACAGTGATCGGAAACATCACTCCGCGCTATCAGTACGGATTTCGTTTAGGCGGTGAATGGAAAGGATTCGATTTGGATATGTTTTTCCAGGGAGTGGGAAAACGCTCCGTGTGGACGCAAAGCGCTTTCGTAATGCCTATGATGCGGGGAGCAGACGCCATTTATGCCAATCAAACCAATTATTGGACGGAAGACAATCCCGACCCGAATGCCGATTTCCCGAGAATGTTTCCCGGAAACGCCGGAAGAGGAACAATCTCGGTATTGGAATTGGGTAGCCGCAACTTTTATCCGCAATCTAAGTATATTGTGAATATGGCTTATCTGCGTTTCAAGAATTTGACGCTGGGTTATACCCTGCCTTCGGAAGTCGCATCCAGAATATATATGCAACGAGCGCGTGTTTACTTCAGCGCCAATAATTTAATGGAATTGATCAACAAAAGCAACGCACCTGTTGACCCCGAAGTGAATGATAGAGAAGAAGGCGTTAGTCTGGGTAATGCAACCTGGGGACGCATTGACCCGATGTATAGAACGGTTTCGTTTGGCGTTCAACTTACATTCTGAAATGAGGTTTAAATCGTAAAAAAATTAGAATATGAAAAAAATAAATATCATCATCGTTTCGATAGCGTTATTTTTGGTGTCGTGTAACGATTTTTTAGATAAAGATCCATTAGATACGTTTACGAATAATAACTTTTGGACAAGTGAGAACAATGTAATTGGATACGCTAATTCATTTTATCAGGACTTTCTGGGGTATGGAAATACAGGCGGTACAGGACTTTTCTATTTCCGAACATTGTCTGATGATCAGGCGGGCGGCAGCTTTGCCGATTGGACATTTCAAAATGTTCCGGCCAATAGCACCGATTGGCGCGACAGATGGATTGAAGTGAGGCGGGCAAATATCCTGTTGGAAAATGTGGACAGAGTGAATATGAGCGACGATGCTAAAAAACATTGGAACGGAGTTGGTCGCTTAATGAGGGCCTGGCATTATTATCAATTAGTACGCGCCTACGGCGATGTTCCGTGGATTGAAAAATCATTGGATATTACCGATGAAGGTGTCTTATACGGAACTCGTGAGAGTAGAGATGTCGTGATGGATAAGGCGTTGGAAGATTTGAATTTTGCTTGCCAGAATATGTACGACAACGCATCGAAAACAACATTGAACCGTAATGTTGCTTACGCCATGAAATCGGAGATTTGCCTGTTTGAGGGTACGTTTCGAAAATACCGCAAAGCGGAAGACGGACAATCCGCACCCGATTTAACGGGAGCAAATAAGTTTCTGAATGAGGCGAAAACCGCATCGGATTATCTTATCGGAAAAAGTTTCAGTTTAAACGGTTCCTATCAGGGAAACTATAATTCAACCAATTTGGCAACGAATCCCGAAATGATTTTCTATAAACAATACAAGCAAAACGTATTGCACCATTCACTCATTGCTTACATCAGTTCATCTACACAAATCAGCGGAATGACCAAGAACGCTTTTGAATCGTATCTGTTTACAGACGGGAAACCGTTGGGATTGACTATACTTGATAAATCGGATGCTGCGCAAATGGTTGTTAAAACTAAAACAGTTGCAGGACAGGTAGTTCCCGATACGGTAATGTCTATTACTAAAATGTTGGCTGTTCGCGACAAACGGCTTTCGGAGACGTTAGACACCGCCTTGTGTTACGTGAACAGGGGGTTCACCCGATTTGGAACCGGAATCTCGATGACGTCTTCCACCGGTTACGGAGTAGGCAAGTACGATAATAAGGCGCGTGATAATATGTACCGGAATCAAACGACTGCTAATTTTACACATGCGCCTATTGTTTGGGTAGCTGCCGTTTGTCTTCAATATGCCGAAGCGTGTGCAGAACTAGGAGCGATTACCCAGGCCGATTTAGACAAGTCCGTAAATAAGTTGAGAACTCGTGCCGGGTTGCCGGCTTTAACGGTAAACGTGGGATTTGAAGATCCCGCGAACAATATGGGCGTGAGTTCTTTAATTTGGGAGATTCGCAGAGAACGCCGTACCGAACTGATGTTTGACAATTGGACACGCTATTGGGATCTGATCCGCTGGCATCAATTGGATAAATTGGATTCTTCCAGGTATCCCGATATTCTTCTCGGCGCTAACGTTATCAATGATGTGAACAATAAAACCGTACCGAGAGTCGGAAATTATGTAGATGGAACAAAAGCCAAAACCCGCGTTTTTGATAAGAAAAATTATTGGTATCCCATTCCGTCCGATCAAATTTCGTTGAACGATAAATTAACTCAAAATCCGGGATGGAATTAACATAAAAACTTCATTTGTTTAGAAAGAGCAACCCAAAAAGTTGCTCTTTTTTTGGTGTTTTTGTATCTTGCACCGGATTTAAAAAACATCAACAACGTGAAAAAAACATTTCTTTTCCACATATTCTTTCTTTTTGCTATACTGGCTCATCCCCAACCCGCCCTACAGCAATTCGTCAACAACCCTGCTCTTAAACACGCATCGGTAGGTGTGCAGGTTACGGAGTTGAAAACGGGTAAAAC
>CAKTUP010000142.1 GCA_934621705.1 uncultured Petrimonas sp. | reverse complement strand
AATGGCCAAACTAAAATCAGCATATTTCTGTACCTCCTGCGGCAACGAATCGCCCAAATGGATGGGCAAATGCCCCGCCTGCGGCGAATGGGGAACACTAGTGGAAGAATTGGTGCGAAAAGATTCCGCATCGAAAATCACTGATACGCGCTCGTTCGAAAGCGTGAAAAGCCAACCGCTAACGCTTGGCGAGATTAAAGCCGAACAAGAACCCCGCATTGATATGCGCGACGAAGAACTCAACCGGGTTTTGGGTGGCGGGCTGGTTCCGGCATCGTTGGTGCTGATTGGTGGCGAACCTGGGATTGGGAAATCTACGCTCGTGCTGCAAACCATTTTAAAGCTTTCTGAAACAAAATCGCTTTATGTTTCAGGCGAAGAAAGTGCGCGCCAACTGAAACTGAGAGCCGACAGGCTCGGAATAAATAACGATAGCTGCCTGATTGTTTGCGAAACCAATCTCGACCAAATTTTCACGCACATAAAAAATACACAACCACAATTGGTCATAATCGATTCCATCCAAACCGTTTACAGTGATGCAATGGAGTCGTCGCCCGGCAGTATTTCGCAAGTGCGTGAGTGCGCGGCTTCTATTTTGAAATTTGCGAAGCAATCGGGAACGCCCGTTATCCTAATTGGGCACATCACGAAAGAAGGAAATATTGCCGGCCCGAAAGTGTTGGAACATATTGTAGATACAGTGTTGCAGTTCGAAGGCGACCAACATTATATGTACCGCATTTTGCGAAGCATCAAAAACCGATTTGGCAGTACATCGGAATTGGGAATTTACGAGATGAACCAATCGGGACTTCGCGAAGTGAACAATCCGTCGGAATTGCTGCTTACCCAAAATCACGAAGGATTGAGCGGCGTTGCCATTTCGGCGGTAATAGAAGGTGTCCGCCCGTTCTTGATTGAAACCCAAGCATTGGTCAGTACGGCGGCTTACGGCGGAAACCCGCAACGTTCCGCCACCGGATTCGATATCCGAAGGATGAATATGCTGCTCGCCGTCCTCGAAAAACGTGCCGGATTTAAATTGGCGCAAAAAGACGTTTTCCTCAACATAGCCGGCGGCTTACGCGTAAGCGACCCGGGAATGGATTTGGCGGTAATCAGTTCCGTGCTTTCGTCGAGTTTGGATATGGCTATCGACCGCGATACCTGCCTTGCCGGCGAAGTGGGGCTGTCGGGCGAAATCCGCCCCGTGAACCGTATCGAGCAACGCATCACCGAAGCCGAAAAGCTCGGTTTTTCGCGCATCATCATCCCTGCCAATAACCTGAAAGGTTTTAAATCTAAAGTAAAGATTGAAATTCAGCAGGTGAAAAAGGTGAGTGATGCTTTTCGGTTATTATTTTCATAAATAGTTAACTATGATTTTTGTTCTCAAAAATAAATATATTATCTTTGTAGTCCCATTCACGCAAAACGGTACCTTGACCGAGTGGCTAGGTAGCGGTCTGCAAAACCGTGTACGGCAGTTCGAATCTGCCAGGTACCTCAAGAATCCTCTTAATTAATTGATTTTCAAAATTAATTCAAGAGGATTTTTTAGTATTAAAAAAGGGATTAAATTTAATAATATTAGTCATCGAAAAGCTTAATTTAATATTTTTAAAAGAGATAGGAAACTATTTATGATTTATAGAAAATCGAATTAGACTTAGTTTAAAAACAGGTTTATTAGATTCAAAAGCTCTTGTTACGTTAAAAGAGAGTGTCAGAGCTCCGATTTCTCACAAAATAGTGGTTGAATTAACTTACGAGGCCTTTGCCAGCAAATTACAAAGATCGACTTTTTGTGTGGTAACGAATTACAAAACTGCTATTTGTGTAAATGCCTGCTGTTTTTTTCGCGAGCCGAATAAATCTTTTGTAAAGTTGTGATTTTCCCTGAAAATGAGAAATAATTAAAACTTGCGAAGCCTTAATAATCTGAAATGATAGTTCAACTTCTTCCATTAAGAAATCAAATACATTTTATTTCACTTTAGAATATTTTACCGTGAAAATACATATTTTTGTATTTACAAACACAAAGACATTGTAAACTAACAATTTTAAAAAGCATGAAACGAAGTGAAATTAATCTGATTTTGAGAGACGCAAAACAGTTTTTACAAGAAAAGAATTTTTTATTGCCCCCCTGGGCGTATTGGACAATAGACGAATGGAAACAGAACAAGGAAAATGCAGACGAAATTATCAACAATATGCTTGGTTGGGATATTACCGACTTTGGTTCAGGTGATTTCTATAAGCGTGGTTTATTTTTGTTTACCATCAGAAATGGAAAATTTAATGTAGATAAAAAACCATACGCCGAAAAGATAATGATCGTTGAGGAAAATCAAGAAACACCCATGCATTATCATTGGTCAAAAATGGAAGATATTATTAACAGAGGCGGGGGTAATTTGGTTATAGAATTATATAATTCAACACCCGATAACGGTCTCGACACAACAGATATTCATTACAAAAAAGATGGCGTGAAAGGCTCGGTTGAAGCCGGAGGAAAAGTTGTTTTGACTCCGGGGGAGAGTATCTCTCTGGAACAGGGAATGTATCATCGTTTTTACGGAGAACAGGGAAAAGGGAAAGTGCTTGTGGGAGAAGTGAGTATGGTAAATGACGACTCAGCCGATAATTGCTTCCACGAAACAATCGGAAGATTTCCCTCTATAGTTGAAGATGAAGCGCCTTTGTATTTATTGGTTAACGATTACAACACTTTCTTATCTTAACTTTGAAGTAAGATGAAAAAGAAAATAGTTGTATCCGGCACCGGATGTTGCTTAGTTGACAGGCTGTATAACAATGTCTCGTTTAATTCCAACACATTTCTTTCTTATATTTCCAAAACCAGAGGAGATGGGGGGCTTAGTCCCGGACACCTTGTTTTGAAGGAAGAATTTGAAGAATATGCAAAAAAAGATTTTCAAGTTGTTCTCCAAGAACTTATTAACGGGAAGTTCCCCGACAAGATAAATGTTGGTGGTCCGTGTATTGTTGCCCTTATTCATGCTGCACAAATAACGTTCAAAACTAATTGTGAAATTAAGTTTTACGGTTGTTACGGGGCAGATAACAATGGTGATTTTCTGACTTCATCATTACAAAAACTACCTGTTGATATAAGCAACTACCAATTAATAGGAAATTATACACCTTCTACCGATGTTTTTTCCGATCCGGACTATGATAATGGACACGGCGAAAGAATATTTGTAAACTCCATCGGTTCGGCTTGGGATTATTTCCCTGAGAATCTGGATGCTTTTTTTATAATTCGGATATTGTCGTCTTTGGTGGGACTGCTTTAGTTCCCCAAATACATAATAATTTAACCGAACTGCTTCAAAAATCGAAAGACAACGGATGCATCACTATTGTTAATACAGTTTTCGATTTTATCAACGAAAAAGAAAATCCACACAAAAGATGGCCATTAGGAGAAAATGATGACAGCTATAAAAACATCGATCTTCTAATCACAGACAAAGATGAGGCATTGAGGTTAAGTGGGAAAAACAGCCTTGAAGAAGCAATGCAATTCTTCATAAGCAAACAAACAGGAGCGATTATAATTACCAACGGAGCAAATAATGTTTGGATTTATGCCAACAATAAAGTGTTTACAAAGGTCGATATTAGTGAATTACCCGTTTCTAAATCTATTTCAAGCAAGATTAAAGATAAACTTTATAACGGAGATACCACCGGATGCGGCGATAATTTTGTAGGTGGAGTCATAAGCTCTATGATTTTTCAACTTCAAGATGGAAATAATGTATTGGATTTAACAACAGCTTGCACACTTGGTATTATATCAGGCGGTTATGCAAGTTTATATATTGGTGGAACTTATTTCGAAAAACAACCCGGAGAAAAATATCAACTGATGATGCCATTTCTGGAAGAATACAAGAAACAAATTGAATCATATTCCAACACGTGAAAAAGAAGTCCATCCTGATTTTTGGCGCCGGTAAAATAGGCCGATCATTTATCGGACAACTGTTTGGTTTGTCGGGCTATGAAGTCGTATTTTCAGATATTGATAATGTATTAATAGACTTATTAAATCAGAAAAAATCTTACACTGTAGTTATAAAAGGGATCAAAGATGAAAATTTATTAATTTCAAACGTAAGAGCTGTAAATGGCTCAGATGAACGGGCAGTTGTTGAAGAAATAATTCACGCATCTGTAATAGCAGTTTCGGTTGGCAAAAATGCTTTGATTAAAATTATACCTATTATTGCAAAAGGATTAACGAAGCGTTATCAAACTTACAAAAATCGTCCAGTAGACATTATAATTGCCGAAAATATGCGTTCTGCCAATGAATTTATTTGTGAGGAACTTAAAAAATATTTAGCTGATGATTTTCCGATAGACAATTACGTTGGGTTGATAGAAACAAGTATTGGGAAAATGGTTCCCATAATGACTGCCGAGGAAATAAAGAAAGATCCGTTGTCTGTTTTTGCTGAACCTTATAATCAATTGATACTTGATAAAAAAGGATTTAAAAACCACATCCCAACAGTTAATGGGTTAGCTCCCAAAGAAAATATTAAGGCATGGGTCGACAGAAAAGCATTTATACATAATTTAGGCCATGCTACCGCTGCTTACTACGGACATTTTAAACATCCTGATGCCACATATCTCTATGAGGTGTTAGATGACAAAAACGTTTTGGATTTTACAAAAGAAGTCATGCTTCAATCAGCAAATATTCTTTTAAAAGTTTACCCGAATGATTTAACATCGGCTGACTTGTCTACCCATATTGATGATTTATTATTCAGATTTCAAAACAAGTCTTTGAAAGACACCATATTCCGAGTTGGCCAGGAT
>CAKTUP010000141.1 GCA_934621705.1 uncultured Petrimonas sp. | reverse complement strand
AAATATGCTCAACTCAGGAAAAAATTTAACGATGCCGGTGTTAATATTCATATTTATAAATGGTTGGCTGGAAATTCGGAAGAAGAACTCGATTACTCGTTCAAAGTTGCCAAAACACTTGGAGCAATCGGTATCAGCGCCGAGTTAGACGATAATAATGCCCGATTGATGGGACCCGTAGCTGCCAAAAACGGAATGTATGCCATTTTGCACAACCATTATCAGTTTGGAGAACCCGGTTTTGATGTTGACAAACTTCTGGCATACTCACCCGCAAATATGCTGAATTTCGACATAGGCCATTACTTGGGTTCAACCGGCTTAAATCCTGCCGATTTTATCCGCAAGTATCACGGCAGAATTGCCAGCATCCATGTTAAAGATAAAACCGGTTTGAATAATGCCACATCGAAAAACACGAATCAGGTTTTCGGCCAGGGAGAAACGCCGATTGCCGAAGTGTTGCAATTGATCCAAAAACAAAAAAGGCCCATTTATTGCGATATTGAGCTGGAATATCCGGTTGCACCCTGGTCATCTTCGATAAAAGAAGTAAAAACCTGCATGGAATATTGCCGGCAGATATTGATTTGAAACTGCCCGTATCGACTAAAAAGCGCTACGCCGATAGCGCTTTTTTTATACGCCGATGGAAGTTTTATCCTGTTTTTTATGTAAGTTTGTAAAAACAAAATTAGGGGAAAATTATGAATGCACCTTTGGCAGAACGGCTGCGTCCGCAGAATCTGGACGAATATATCGGGCAAACACATTTGGTCGGTAAAGGGGCTGTTTTGCGCAAGATGATAGATTCCGGCAGGATTCCTTCGATTATTTTCTGGGGCCCGCCCGGCGTTGGAAAAACCACATTGGCGAACATAATCGCCAATACGTTGCAAGCTCCTTTTTACAAACTGAGCGCCATAAATTCGGGCGTGAAAGATGTGCGTGAGGTGATCGACAAAGCCAAGAACAGCCGTTTTTTTGAGGCTGCCGCCCCCATTTTGTTTATCGATGAAATTCACCGTTTCAGTAAATCGCAACAGGATTCGCTTTTGCACGCCGTAGAAACCGGAACAATAACGCTTATCGGCGCCACGACTGAAAATCCGTCGTTCGAGGTCATCCGGCCGCTGCTTTCGCGATGTCAGGTTTACGTGCTTAAACCAATGGATGTGAAAGATTTGCAGGTATTAATGCATCGTGCATTGAAAGAAGACATCATTCTGAAAGAAAAAAACATCGAAATTGAAGAAACCGATGCTCTCTTTCGATTTTCAGGTGGCGATGCCCGCAAGTTGTTGAATATACTTGAGTTGGTAATTGCTGCCGAAGAAACCGATGAGAAAATAGTTGTCACGGACAAGGGCGTCACAGAGCGGTTGCAGGAAAATCCGGCGGCCTACGATAAAGGCGGCGAAATGCACTACGATATTATTTCGGCGTTCATTAAATCCATTCGCGGAAGCGACCCCGATGCGGCCATTTACTGGTTGGCACGGATGGTTGCCGGAGGCGAAGATCCGAAGTTTATTGCCCGTCGGTTGGTGATTTCTGCTGCGGAAGATATCGGATTGGCCAATCCCAATGCGCTGTTGCTGGCCAACGCCTGTTTCGATACGCTGCAAAAGATCGGATGGCCCGAAGGGCGAATTGTTCTTGCCGAAACCACTATTTATTTAGCCACTTCTCCCAAAAGTAACTCGGCATATTTGTCTATTGATGCAGCCATCGCCAAAGTAAGCGAAACCGGAAACCTCCCCGTACCACTGCATTTGCGCAACGCGCCAACTTCGTTGATGAAAGAACTGGATTACGGCAAAGAATACAAATATTCGCACGATTATGATAACAACTTCGTGAAACAGGAATACCTGCCCAAAGAGTTGAAAAACACACGGTTTTGGGAAGCTCAAAACAACATTTCGGAAGCAAAAATGCAGGAGTTTATGAAGAAGTTGTGGGGATTGTAGAGACGCGATTAATCGCGCCTTTACGAAAAGCTTGATTCTAATACCAACTCATTCCCCTGTCGTACGGAGAAGTGCGCTGCTCGTATTTTAAATCTTGCAGCATAGAAGCATTGGCGCGGATAACAAAATTATACGATTTATACGGCCCGATGGGGATAAAACTCGCCGACATGCTCCAGCAGTGCAGGTTTCGGGTAAGCGAGCAGTTGATGCTCGTAAATTTTTTCAAATCGAAATTATAGTCGGTATTAAACGTAAAATTCCAGTTTTTGGTGGGCTGAATGGAACCGCTAAAACCCAAACTGTGCGTCAGTCTTCCGGGATATTCCATTTTCTCAACATCGAAATGCTGCATATCGTAACCGTATCTCACGGAATAGTTAAACGACAGGTTCCACTGGATCTCATTTTTCAGATAACCATCCTCATCGAACTCACCGATAGAATTTTCGCCTTGGCTGAAAACACTGGTGCGTGGCGCGCTTTCGTGCGGATTACGCCCCATTGTTCCATCATCGGGCAGGTTAGCATTGGCATCATCGCCGCCTTCACTACCATCGCCGGCTTCATCTTTCTTGCCAAACCACTTTTTAAAGGAATCCTGATTCACGGAATACGAAAAAGAAGTTCCGGTACTCATCAGTTTCCCAAATCCTTTTCCGTTGAGAATGCGTAGTTTATCAACTCTTCTTGGGTTTCCGTTCTGGTCGAGTTGATACGTGTAAGGATCCCACGTTGCATTTAGGCTCAGCGTATATGATTTTGACAATTTTAAGCGAACGTTGGTGTTGATATCGCTCCATTTCATGGAATCGGCCATCATATTGTAGCTGAAATTGATGCCTAAATCATCGATAAGGCTTATTTTTTTGAATCCGGTGGTATCGCTTTCGCTTTTTACCTTCATTTCGAGGTTGTTCTTGAAATCGAAACCGATACTTCCGCTTTGTCCCGACGAAGCAGTTCCAAACATCATTTTCGAATAAGGCGAATAGGAATATTCCACGTCTTCGCCGTATTCATTCCGGTAAGTATATTTCTCATAAAATCCGTATCGCGGATCGCCGAAATCGGGACGATAGCTCAAACTGATGCTGGGCGAAAACACGTGGCGGATGGCTTGAACTTTGTCTCCGAAAATCTTCCAAGGAACGTACATCCCGTACAGTTTTGTGTTTGCACTTAACGATGCGCTGTAGTCATAAACACGTTTGAAGCCGTTAATGGTATCAACTACCACGTTTCTTTTCTGCACCGGGTCCCAGGCCTCTTTTATCGCGCCGGTGTACCAACGTTCGGTGTAGTTAACCGATGGAGAAAGCTGAATTACATCAAATAACGAAAACGTGGCGCTTAGCGGAATGTGGTGTTTCATCCCGTTTTGCCAGTCTTTAATGAGGTTCGATTTGAAAAACCGGTCTTCTTTAATTGAATTTATCGAGTTGCGAAATTCGCCTGAGTAGCTCATCGAAATTTTTTCGTACCAACGCTCGGCGCCTACCATTTTCTTGCGTTTAAACGGATAGATGCGGTTCATGGTGATGGAAACGTTGGGAAGCGTAGCCGAAACGGTGGAATCGCGCGAAACCTGATTGATGTTCATCGATGCCGAAAGGCTCCACGGCGAATCGGGAAAACGCTGCGTTAAGTTTACGCTGGAACTTTTGGTGTTGTTGGATGCTTCGCGGGAGTAGAGCCGCGATAAATCGTTGAGGTTGGCACGGCTTGTCGAAAAATTCACACTTGCCGAGAGAGTCCTGTACATATTGGCTTTCGGGTCTTGTGAGTGTGTCCAGTTGATCCTGAAATCTTTCGATTGGGAATATTGTCCGGGAATGTCCTTCAATCCTTTATCGCCAATAACGGTATTCAGGTAGCTCGCGTTTACGTTTCCCCTGAATTTGTAACGTTTAACGTAGTTGGATCGGGCGCTTAATCCCCAAGTGCCTTTGGTGTAAATCTCGCCCGTGAGGGCTAAATCCACATAATCGTTTATGGCAAAATAATATCCGCCGTTTTGCAGGTAAAAACCGCGCTCCATTTCGTCGCCGTACGACGGCATAATTATCCCCGATGAATAGGTATCGGTAAACGGAAAAAAAGCAAACGGCAACACAATGGGAAACAGCGGCACATCTGCTACCACCAGCCAAGCAGGGCCGGTGACGACGTCTTTCCCGGGGCGGACTTTAGCTTTCGACAAGTTCAGGAAAAAATGCGGATGGTCGTGTAAATCGCACGTGGTATATTTCGCATTCACCATATAGAACGAATTGTCGGCATTTTTTTTGGCCGTGTTGGCCACGATATGCCCTTCGCCTTGTTGAGTGATCACATTGGAAATGAATGCCTTGCCGGTATCGAAATTGTAGCGCACTTTTTTCATTTCGTATTCCGTACCGCCTTGAGTGAAAATAGGATACCCAAACTCTTTTCCCACGGAATCAAGCCCGAAAGTGGAAGAAACGATATTGCTATCGAGATTCATCGTAATGTACTCTCCTTTAATAGCTAAATCGCCGTATTTTACGTCGGCATCGCCGTATAAATATCCCATATTTCCTTTGGTGAAAACCATGGAGTCTTTGGCGGTGTAGAACACGGTAGTTTCCAATTTCTCTTTTACGGAAATCGAGTCTGTAGTAATTGAATCGTTTTGCTGACGCAACGAGTCATTGCTCAGCGTTCTTGTTTGTGAAAAAGAAAGTTGAGGAAAAAGCGTGGTTGCGATTAGAATGTATAAAACAGTTATGAGTTGTTTCATCAACGAAAAGCCCGATTCTCTACCGATTTTGAGCGCAAAACTAATCAATTTGGACTGAATAGCAGTACAAAATATCCAAAATAAAACTTAAGACAGGTTGATTAAGGCTTTTTTGAATAAATTGAAGTCGTTTGAGAGCGGATACG
>CAKTUP010000140.1 GCA_934621705.1 uncultured Petrimonas sp. | reverse complement strand
AACGTACGATGGTCCGCCGTGCAGGTACTCCACTTTCACTTTCACCGATTTCGGTGCGATACTTTCGAAATATTTCACAAACAATTTGGCAATTTTCTCGTGTTTTTGATTGGGCACCAATCGTGTGCTTATTTTAGCGTACGCTTTGGATGGAAGTACCGTTTTGGCGCCTTCGCCCGTATATCCGCCCCAGATGCCGCATACGTCGAAAGTCGGACGAATGCCGGTACGCTCGTTGGTGCTGTATCCTTTTTCACCGGAAACTTCTTTCACGTCGAGCGATTCTTTGTAGGCTTCGAGTGAGAAAGGCGCTTTCGCCATCATATTGCGTTCTTTGCGAGAAACTTCCACCACGTCGTCGTAAAATCCGGGAATTAAAATCCGTCCGTCATCATCCATGGTTTGCGCAATCATTTTCGATAACACGTTAATCGGGTTTGCCACGGCTCCGCCGAACAATCCCGAGTGCAAATCCACATTCGGGCCGGTAACTTCTACCTGCCAATACGCCAAGCCACGCAATCCGGTGGTTATGGAAGGCACATCGGGTGCAATCATTGATGTATCGGACACAAGAATTACATCCGATTTGAGCATTTTTTTGTGTTCGCGACAAAATTTCGGCAAATTGGGCGAACCAATTTCTTCCTCGCCCTCAATGAGAAATTTCACATTACATTTCAACTCTCCCGATTTTACCAGATATTCGAACGCTTTGGCGTGCATAAATCCCTGACCTTTATCGTCGTCGGCGCCGCGTGCCCAAATTTTCCCGTCTTTTACCACCGGCTCAAACGGATTGGTTTTCCACAAGTCGATAGGGTCAACCGGCATTACGTCCATGTGGGAGTAAACCATTACCGTGGGCGCTTTTGGGTCGATAATCTTTTCGCCGTATGTAACAGGATTGCCATCCGTTTCAAAAACTTCGGCTTTATCGGCTCCGGCGGCAAGCAGAATTTCTTTCCATTTTTCGGCCGCTTTGTACATGTCGGGTTTGTTTTCGGGCAAAGAAGATACCGACGGAATACGGATTAGTTCAAAAAGTTCGTCTAAGAATCGTTGTTTGTGGGTTTCCACGTAGTTGTTAATTTCTTGCATTATTATTTAGTTTTAGGGTTTGGACGTAAAAATAGTTTATTTCTGTCGATTTCAGGGCATAGATGATGAAAAAATCCGAACATTTGGTTAAAAAGTTCGGATTTGTCATATTGAAATCAATTGATTTTAAGGCTCTACGACAATGTCAACGCGTCTGCCGTAAATCAATAAATCGGATTCTCTATCAATTCCAGCCGATTTCAAAATTATTCTTTCCAATCCGATACCGGCACTTTTCAGGTAATTTTGAACCGATTCGGCCCGCTTTCGCGACAGGTTTTCGTTATATGCGGCATTTCCGTCGCGGCTCGAATTTCCGGAAACTGTGGCAAACAATCCGTTGTTTCGCTTCATGATGGAAATAATCTCGTCCAATGTTTTTTTACCTTCATTTGTTAAGGTTGTGGACGAAACCGCAAAGAAAACCTGTGATTTAAAACGCTCGAAATCGGCCTTTGGAACTTCTTTTACAATAACCGAATCGCGAACCACCTCAATAACCGGCGGAACCACACCTTCCTGAACAACCGAGTCCGACAACTGCTGCAAACTGTCAAGCTGCAACGAAAGCAGTTGGATTTGCAATTGCAGCGAATCGTTTTGCACGTTGTCAGACAATAAGCCCAACTGCTGTTGTACCGATTGCAGATGCCTTTGCCAATCGCTGCCGGAATATCGCCTGCTTCTGTCCACATATCGGTGTTCGGTTACGTTGGGCAGCTGTTGCGGATAATAAGATTGTACGGGCACATTCTGTGCTCTGTCGATAATTATATTTTGTCCGCCGATGGTTGCCGGATTCAGTCCCAAATAAACGGATAGTCCGCTTATCATGTTTTCCAGACGATCTAACCGATATTGCAACGCAAGTTCACTTACCTGCGGGTGCGCTTTTTGACTTTCTACCTCCCACACCGCATTCGAAATTTGCTGCAAAGCGTTTATCAGGTCTTGCTTTTTCATTACCATCTCTTTGGTCGCAGATTTCTCCTGAGCAATAACCGAGAAACTGCCCCAAGAAAAGAAAATAAGCGCCAAAAAAACAATTCTTTTTTTCATACGATTAAAATACAAATCGATACCCGATTGCGACCTGATTTTGTTTGAACCAACTGCGCGAAGAATAATCCGCAAACAAGCTTCCGCCAAACAAGCGGATATCGGCTCCCAGAATAATATTTGTGCCGTAATGCACTTTTTCTCCGTGGAAAATTCCTAATCCCAATCCTGCGTACGGACGAAGGAATGAGCCGGGTTGCAACAGGTTGTAAACTACGTTGCCCGATAAGCCCACACCGCTTTTATCGCCCACAGCCACGTAAAACTCGGGCACAAAATCCATTTCGGTATTACCAATTTGCAAATATCCGCGTGCGCCAATATTCCATGTGGACAGATCGCCAAATCCCAATCCGCTGAAAACGCCCAGGCGATTCCACTTAAAGAATCCCGAACCAGCGCCACGCGTTGCAACAACACCGCTTTGCGGACTTATCACTTGAGACCGATTGTTTCTGTCGGTAATTACCGTTGTCCGGCTCGGGTTGTTGTTTATTTGGTTCATTTGCAAGAAATTACGATCGAGTTTCTGTTCTAGTTCGTTAAGCCTGTTAGTTAATTGCTGCGATGTTTCCTGTGCGGGTGTTTGGTTGTAATAGCCGTATGCTTCGCGGCGGGTTTCGCGAACCACGTTGCTCACGATGCGATCAAAATCTTCTTCGGTCATGCGGATGAGCGTGTTTCCATCAACGGTTACCGCGTCTAAATTTTGGAGCGAAGATTCCACAATTTGCTTTTCCTTCATAATTTCCGCCGCACGTGTGAAATCCTGCGTGCGCGTAACCGAATCCAGTTCAGCATTTAGCGAAGCTATTTGATCTTGATATTCGGCGCGTATTTGATTGATTTGCTCGTTGTTATAATCGCGTTCTTCCATAACGGCTCTGTTGGTTGCTTCACTATAAATGGCATCGGCATCGGCTTTTCTGCCCAAATTGAAACGGACACCAGCCTGATACATGATGCTCGTTTTTATTTGCGATGGTTCTAAAACATCTACTATATCGGTTCCTTTTTCCGATGAAAACATCGCGTTAGCGCTTCCGTAAAGAGCGGCGTATTTCGATAACGGAATTTCCAATCCGATTCCACCCAGTGCAAACGGACTTGATTCCGGCGCCACAAGCGGCAGACTGCCAACGTATCCATCTTTCACTTTCAAATATCCGGCGCCGAGCGACAAATAAGGATTCACACCGCGAGGCTGATTCAGGCGGGCAATGATGTTTCCGCCGTACATGGCCAGATTGTTGTTGAAATTAAACGATGGTTTTTCGGGATCTTCCGTTGCCTGGTAATAAAATCCGCGAATTCCCACCAGCGAAGAAAAATCAAATCCGGCAGATGCGCCAAGAAAGAACTGATCGTTAAACAACGAGTTTTCGTGAAAATCAACGTAAGTTCCGCCCGGTTCCAAAACAAATTTCATGCCTTTGAATCCGTCGGAAAACAATTGATTGTAAGCACGCGAAACTTCGTTATCGTCGGTTTTTACACCACCCAGATAAAAATCGAGCGAAGCTACTGCCGCCCAATTGTGGATACGGTCGTTGCCGTTTTCCTTGAAAGCGTAATCGGGACTTAAATAGTAACTTTTATCACTTACGTTGAAGAAGTTATTTTTTGCTTCGAGTGTTAGTACAATACGATCCGATAAATTGAATTTCGTTCCTAAGCCTACGGCACCAAAAAGTTGTTCCTCCTTTAAATCGACCGGAACTAACGGGTCGTCAACCGAGGGAAGCCCGTAACTTAATTCCTGAACACCACCTCCAATAGTTATAAAAGGCGCGAAAATGCGGTTTTTCATTAAATTGAACTTCAATTCGCCGCCGTAGCGCACGATATCGATATGCGAATTGGTCATTTTATCTGCCCAATCATCCGTTACCTGCCAGTTGAGTTCGCGCAGCGAAGCCTGCACATCAAACGATTTTTGGTAAAACCCCCTGATTTCAAATAATGGCCCAAAGCCAAAACCTACCCGTCCGCCCCAAAATGTGGAGTTGTCCAAAGTAAGGTAATTATTCCACCAGGTGTGTTCTACCATGGGAGAAACGGTGAAAGTTACATCTTTCAGCTGTGCTTTTGCATTAAAAAACATTATTGCAAAAAATACAGCGATAAAAATCTTTTTTTTCATTTGTCAGTTAAGTTTTGTTGTCAGTTGCTGCAAAAATATCAAAAATAAATAACACTTCGATAGATTGGGGAATTAAATATAATGAAAATTTGAAAAATATCCTTTTTCTTGCGTACATTTTTGGGCTATCTTTGCATAAAATTAAACTGTTATGAAAAAGATAATCCAGATTCTTTTAATTTCATTTATTGTTGTGTTAGCCTCGTGCCAAACAATCAATAACGATAAAAAAAACAATAATGTTTTAACAATGAACACGAAAGAAGTTATTTCTCAACTGACAGATTCGCTGGGAAGTAAGCACGCATTCCGCATAGAACGCGGCGTTCAGCAAGCTGCCTCGCTTTGGCGCGATACCGATGGCTCGGAAGAAGATTTTGCGAAGTTTTGTAAAGAAAATTTTGTTTCGGATTCGGCAAAACTCAATCAACTTTTTACCACTTTAGAACGAAATTTCGAAGTTTTCAGCGGATATTTCCAGAAAATGGATTTATTGCTGAAAGAACCACTGCACTTGCAAGGCTCCGAAATTACGCCCGTGGATATGATGTTTGGAGGTTATAATGCCGCTGCGCATTTGAATGATGATTTGTACGCAAGCAAAATAGCGTTT
>CAKTUP010000139.1 GCA_934621705.1 uncultured Petrimonas sp. | reverse complement strand
GTGGAAGATTACCGCATTCCTTCCCGCGAAATCCGGTTTATTCAGGAGTGCAAGAACGAGAAAGCCAAGAAATCGATGATTGAAGCGATGAACGATGGGGCTATCCGCATCCTGTTCGGCTCCACCGATATGCTGGGAACCGGGGTAAACGCGCAACAGCGGGCAGTGGCCGTACATCACCTGGATTCGCCCTGGGTTCCGGCATCGCTGGAACAGCGCAACGGGCGCGCCGTGCGCAAGGGCAATGAGGTTGCCAAATTGTATGCGAACGATACAGTGGACGTAATAATATATGCGGTAGAGAAATCGCTGGACAGCTACAAGTTCAATTTGTTGCACAACAAGCAGCTTTTCATTAACCAACTTAAAAACAACCGGGTGGGTGTGCGCACCATTGACGAAGGGTCAATGGACGAGAAATCGGGAATGAACTTTTCGGAGTACGTGGCAATATTGTCGGGCAATACCGATTTGCTGGAAAAAGCCAAGCTCGAAAAGAAAATTGCAGCCTTGGAAAGCGAACGCAAAAGTTTTAGCCGAGACAAACAGGATTCGGAAAGCAAACTGGCAAAGATTACCCGTTCCATCGAACACCACACGCAAATGGTGGCGGAAACGCAAGAAGATTACCGGTTATTTAAAGAACGGGTGCAAGTGGATTCCGACGGTCAAATGCAAAATCCCATCCGCATAAAAGGCGCGGAAACGAGCGATGTGAAAGCTATCGGAGAAAAATTGAATGAATATGCCGAGAGGCTTCGTACCAGGGAAGAACACGTTCCCATCGGTGAATTGTACGGCTTTACCATTACCGCCAAAAGCGAGGCATCGATGAAGGACAACTTCGAGTTTATCGATAACCGTTTCTTTATCGTGGGACAGTCGGTCATCAAATATACCTACAACAACGGGCACGTGGCGCAAGACCCGAAACTGGCATCGCTTAACTTCCTGAACGCGCTGGAGCGCATTCCCAAGGTAACGGAGAGCCACAGGCGCGAACTGGACAAGTTATCAGTGGATGTTCCGGTATTACAAAACATTGTCAAAGGCGAGTGGCGAAAGGAGGATGAACTGAAATCGTTGAAAAGCCGGCTTTCGAAGTTGGACAGGAAAATTGCGGTGTCGCTAAAACCTGTGGAAGAACACGAAAAGGAAAAGGAGAGGGTGGAAGAAAACAGGGATGTGAAAGTGCCGATTGTGGGGAAAAGGGAGTATGCGGGAGTAAGAATGAGATAACTGAGTGTATGTCCATACTAAACTTTCACTCCGTTTTTTTTGAGAATTCAAGTGTTTCTAGAAATAAATTATTTCTATCTTACAAACCTGCTCAATCGCTCTTGATACGACCGTTTATACATTCGTTTGGTCTTGTCGTCCAGAAACGAGTGGTTGATTAAATTATCTGTAAGTGGGTTTTCAGTTGAAAACATTCGGATAATTTCGTCCCGTTTCTTTGGCAAGACCCCTATACGTTTTGCAAACGTTATGAAATCTTCCTTGCACGGATGTCCGCTCTTCCGGTATATATCGGAATGCTCGCTTGGTGGTATTAATCCCTCTTGAAGTGCAAAATCTTCATCTTTCACATGAATCGAAGTATTCATCAAATCATAAGCAGGCGAAAGCAGGTAGTCTCCATCGGTTGATTGTTGCAACGAAAAGTTTTTTAAATGTGCATCGCCGTTGGCAAAAAGATAGTTGAAAAGGATAAGCGTAAACAATTTGCTCAATTCCACTTGCCAAGCTGCCACGGTTTGTTTCAATAACGCCGCTACATCCTCATAACTGCCTGTGTATTTAAAATCTCTCCCGTGCGTGAGGGATGTTTTTTGAGCCAACGATGAAAAATCTTCTTGTTTGACTTTATTTCCATCGATGTCAAAATCAAAACGTTTAGTAATGTACGCGACCTCACCGTTGGCAAAGAATACAAGTCCGTTTTCAGCTACATTCATTTTATATACCTGTTTTGCTATCTGCATGGTTAAATGCTCATTAGCCGGTATGAAAGTGCGAAAGCGCAGGTGCTTGTACGTAGGAGCAGGCTTAATTATATATCGTCCCTGCTGTCCTGCCGGTGTAAGTACTATTTTTCCGTTTTCTACAACTGCAGAGAGTTTTTCTTGTACGCCCGATACGGATAGTTGATTGATGCTTTCCTCAAGTTCCGAACTGTCTGCGTCATAATCAAAACCTAATACAGGAGACGTTTTCTTGCCATCAAACAATTTTCTTAGGCAAGAAGGGCTATATGTGTCAAATCCCGGAGTTAAGTTGCCGGGGCAAACGGTTATCTTAATCATATCTTTCTTACGGTTATGGCTCCGATGGTGTCGGTATGTGCGGTTGCCAACAGCAATCCGAAGGAGTCGTTCTCGTCAATCTTCAAACTCTGACATTGAATACGTTTATTCGCTCCCTCGGACAGCATATTGTAAAAAAAAGGAAACAGATTTTTTGATGTGAATTTTTTCTTCGTTTTCGGAAACGACGGACTAATGGCAGTCTGTTCTTCATTAATTAAGAACGAATCATCGTAACAGAAAATATATTGTCCGCTGTCTGTTTCAGTCAGCAGACCCGCCAAAACGTCATTGCTAAATACTTGTGCCTGTCTCATTTACTTACATCCTTTATCAGTAACCTTATTTCTAATCCAAGTACCTCCGCTATTTTAGTCAACGTGTTAATTGTCGGATTGCCTTTGCCTGCTTCAATGCTTTTCACAATCCGTAAACTTAACCCTGTGTAATCCGATAAATCCTGCTGGGTTAATCCCAACAGATTACGACGTTCTTGTATGATAGAATAAAAACTCATGGTGCACTATTTTGCTCTTTATACACAAAATTAATGCTTTTTTTGTTCTCAATAAACTAAAAGTGCATTTTATTTCCCATTGGTGTGAAAATAGATGAGTTTATCTTGGTCGGTATCTTGGTCGGTATCTTGGTCATTCACAAAATCACGTATTCGGATTTCAAACACGATGTTTTCAACGTGTTTCTCTCTACGCACGATAAAGTCATTTATCTGCCGAGCGAACATTAAACCGAAATACCTCACGATGTATAGGTTAATCGTTTTTTACAAAACCATTACGATGACTTTCTTCCGATCTTTTTCTCTCCTCTCGCAAAAACCGCATCACTTCCGAATAGGGAAACATGCGGTTTCCGCCCATTTTAAACGATTTGAGCTTCCCTTCGTAATAACGTTTGTACACCGTGCGTTCGGCGATGCGAAGCATAACCGCCACTTCTTTTACGGACAATAATTTCTCCGGTTGTTCAACCTCTTTGGGTTGTTTTTGGAGCAGTTTATCCAATTTTTGGTTGGCCGATTCCACATTGCAGGCAATACGTTTCAGGATTTCTTCGTTATCATTTTCTAGTTTCATAGGTTTATGCCGATTATATAGTAGGTACTGTTTGACGAATCTTTTGTAATGATGCCTTTTTCTCGCATGTAACGGATATAGTTTTTAGCTGTGCGTTCGCCCACGGCCATCGCGTTTTCGATTTCTTTGGATAAATCGTTGTACGTTAAAAAGCGTGTGTGGGAAAATATCTCTTTGGCAACCAAAACGAGTTCATTTTCTTTGCGTTTTTCCTTATCTTCTTTCGGCTTCTCGCCTCGGTAACGGTGCATTCCATAAGCTTTATCCCAAGCAAATTGTAAAATCGGCACATCCAACGGGCTGCCATCACGAACTTTCAAAGCTTTTACCACCGATACGGCAGGGTCGTCGTCTTTCTCAATCGAAAGTATTCCTGCCGATTTTCGCTGCATTTCCGAACCGATGTGGCCGCGCAATTTTATCCCGTTCGGTACAAAATGAAGTACGCCGATGATGCAGGTTTGGTAAATGGCTGCAAGCCGGTACAATTCGTCCACCAGCGCGATGCTTTCGGTTTCATCGTTGGCCGACCGGATTAAATCGGCAATGCCGTCGATGACTATCAACTGAATGCCTCCAAACCGGTGATAATACAAATCCATGCTGTCGCGGATGGATTGCAGGCGTTCTTTTCGGGACATGGTTGCCAAATAAAATGCTTTGAAATTGGCGGGCATTCCGACCAGCGATGCACGGCGCAAAGTATTGGAAACGTTTTTGAAGAGCTGCGCTTCCGATTGTTCGGTATCGTACAAAATGACCGCTTTTTTACTTTCGTTGCAGGCAACTTCCAATCCCAACGTATCGATATTAGAGTTATTCGTTTCCCTGATGCTTCCGGCAACCAATGCCGACACGAAATTGCTTTTTCCCGTTCCTTCACCACCGGTAATGCAAAGCAGGTTTCCCGCGGTTCCCAGCGGCACGTCGTTTACCGAAATAATGTTTTCAGGTATGGACGGCGGATTTTGAAAGTCAATCTCGCACGATTTCATCATCAACATCGTTTCTTTGTACACTGTTTCAATCAGTCGGAGCACCAAAGTTTTCAAATCATCTCGTTTTGCTCCCAATCGAAAATAATCGGAAACGTCTTTTTCGTGTTTTTCGCCTGAAAGAGGAAGTTCCAAACGCAACACGGGAAACGCCGAGAGTTTTTCTTGCTCTCGTTTGGATGCTTCCACTCCCGTTTTATCCATATCGTATAACAAAACAATGTGTTTAAACCGCCGACTCAACGAGTCAATTAACTCCGTCGGAATATACGATGTTTCGCTGTTAAAACAGATAGCGTGAAATCCGTGCGAGTGAAGCGACATCACGTCCTTTTCGCCACCCGTAACAAACAGCATATCGCCTTTGTGCGGTAGCTGCTCCAAACCAAAGCAATAAGTGGTATCAGAATCACTGCTTTGCAGAAAACGTACACTAGAGTAGGGGCGATATATTTTGATGTGATTTTGACGTTTATAGGAATACATCGGCTCGTTCGGATGACTTTTGAATTCATACGC
>CAKTUP010000138.1 GCA_934621705.1 uncultured Petrimonas sp. | reverse complement strand
GACAATAACGATAAAAACCACATCCGATGCCCGCCCAGCAACGTTTTTCCGGCCATCATCAGCCAGAAAAACAACGGAGGTTTATCGGCATAAATTTCGCCCTGATTGGTGAACGTGAAAACATCGCCGTTCCGCAATGCTTCGTCCACGATGCTCAGGTAACGCAACTCGTTATTGGGTGTATAATCGCGCAGAATCATCACCGGAAGTAATGCAATAAACCAAATGAGATACAGGTGTTTACTTTTCATCGAACAACTGTTTTTTACTCGAATAATCGATCATAATATTTCGAATATACGCCACAAAACCAAACGATTGGCCGAGAATAAGCACGGGATCGAGGCGGAAAATTCCGTAAGCAATAATGCTGGCCGAACCAACTAAGCTGATGATCCAAAAGCCTGTCGGCAATGTAGATTCCTGATGCTGCCTGGAATATGCCCATTGATAAATAAACCGTAAAGTAAACAACACCTGCCCCGCAGAACCGAAAATCAACAACCAAACCGGTATGTTCTTGTTTTGGAAAAAGGTGGCCGTAAAAACCGAAATATCCCGCATTAAAAAAGCAGCAGCGGCAATGGGCGTAAGCAACAAAAGCGTTTTCAAAACCACGGGAAGCCTTTTCCAAAGCCCCTTCATATCCAGGTTCCACAGGTAAATATAATACGAGATAAACTGCCCGAGGATGATGGCAAAATCGTTTCTGAGCACACCGTAAATAAACAACAGGTACGACCCGAAAATGCTCAAAATCCAAAATGCGGAGGGTGAAAGCACTCTTTTGGCTTTTTCGGTAACGATCCACTGATACAGCAAACGCGCCGAAAAAAAGGCTTGCGCCAAAAAACCTATCGCATATATCCACGCCGGGCTTCCTTGCATATCAACCTAAATTACTGTCGCCAATTTGGTAATTTATGTATCGTTTTTTCATCCACCGATAAGCGAAGCAATCGATAAACGGGCCTGTGAGGCGGTTCCACAAATGGTATTTCGATTTTCCCGCTATTCGCGGATAATGCCGCACGGGAATTTGCTTCACTTTTCCGTTTTGCAGCAACATAAGCGCCGGCAGAAACCGGTGCATTCCTTTGAACATGGGAAAACGCTTGGCATAATCGGTATGCATCACTTTCAGCGGGCAACCGGTATCGGAAACGCCGTCACCGGTCATCATCCGGCGATAGCCGTTGGCAATTTTCGATTGCAGGTTCTTGAAAAACGAATCCTTACGATTAGCGCGGATTCCGGTAACGAATTCAAAATGGGCTAAATGAGGAAGCAGCAGGTTAAAGTCATCGGCATCGGTCTGCATATCGGCATCCATATAACCCACGTATTCCGAAAAACAATAATCGAAACCGGCTTTAAGCGCTGCACTAAGGCCACCGTTTTTCTTCAGATCGATATAGAAAAAATCGGGATTTCGATCGCAAATTTCGTGAATACGGTTTCCGCTGTCGTCTATGGAACCGTCGTTAACAAATAAAACGCAGGTTTTGTATAGCGACTGTGGCAGAAAGTTACCGAGTTTTTCTTCCAATCGTGCGATGTTGTCTTCTTCGTTGTAAACGGGAACGATGATGGTGAACGTGTATTGCCCGGTGCGGTTATTGGGGGTTTGCATACGGATGATTGAATCGTGAAAAATCGTGCAAATGTAATAATTTAAAAGGACAATAAACTGTCTGTCAACAAAAAACTTCCGCCCTTTTTACGGAACGGAAGTTTTTACAACTAAATTCTTTAAGTTCTATTGCACGGGTTCGAGGTATTGCGCGTAGCTGTAACCTTCTTCGCCGTCGTTGTCGCGAACGTACCACCATTGGTCGTTGTATTTGCTGATGAGCGTAATTGTATCGCCATGAACGGCTTTTCCAACAATGGGCTGGTCTGTTCCGGGACCTTTGCGGATATTCAGGTTGCTTTCGCGGGTAACCACTTTCACTTTTGAGCCATCGGCTGCCTGCACGTTTACGTCAAGCACCAAATCATTACTTTTGAAATTGGGATCGATCCTGTCGTAAATTTCCCACATTTTGTCTTTTAATGCTGCCGATGGAACTTCTCCGTTCACTCTCAGCACGTTTCCTTCGTCGCTAACGCTTGCGCCGTATTGCCGGGCAAGGTCGACCAATTCTTTGTATTTGTCTGCTAATGCCATATTTCCGATTATTTTACAGTTATGTTGTTAACCACTTGTTGCGGATTCAACGCGTTTACTTTTTGCATCAACGTAGGCAAATCTCTTTTGCGGATTTCTCCGGTAAGCGTTACAACTCCGTCTTTCACTTCGGCTTTTACGGTTTTGTGGTCTTTCAGCGCATCAGCCAAAGCAGTATTAAGCGCTGCATCAATTGCCGTGAAATCTGGTGCTGGCGGAACAACTTCGATGTTGTTAATAACCGATTTTACATTCTGCACGGCCGACGCAGTAGATTCGGCGTAAGCTTTTGCGGCATCGTCTTTTACGGTTCCGGTGAGTGCGGCCACCTGATTCAACACAGCAACCGAAACGCCCGCCAAATCTGGATTAGCAGCCAAAGCGGTCTGAACTGCCGTTTGTACATCAGCGTCTTTTACTTTTTTGCAGGAAGTTGTGGCAACTCCAACTGCAAGTATCAATGCGAGCATCGATACCAAACGAAATGCTTTCATAATTTTCTGTTTTTTAGTTAATTAAACTTTTTGATACTTTTATATTTAAACAATACATTTAATAAACGTATCATTGCTTGAAAAGTTTTAGGAAAGGGATGATTTTTTAGAGACAAAAGATAACATAGGTTAGATTTTCACTGACCGGAAAAAAGAATAAAAATAGGGTTTCAAGTTCAATCACCCAATATTTTTACTTCACTCCACCAACGTTACCAAATACCACTCGCCATCAATCAATTTGAAATAATAGTCGGCATAAATGCCGTTATCGATACCGCGAAGCGAAACGTGGGCGGTGTCTTTTCTGAAATTTACGGTTTGTGTGTATTTATCGTAATCGCGTATGGTGTAGGTGCTGTCGTAGGTTAAGTCGAGCAGTTCCCAATCCATTTTTTCAATTTTTTCTTCGGTGGGAGCCAATGCGATTTGATTGGCATCGGGAGTGAGAACTGTGATGGGAAAAATAATTCTATCGAGTTGAAAAGTCCTTTTCGTATTAAAATCATCGAGAAACCGATAGAAATCTTCATTCTTATGTTGAGCTATTTCTATATCGGATTTTAGCTGCGCGTCTGCACTACTCTCTTTAGCCGTTCCGGTGCAACCGACAAACGAAAAAGCAAGAATTAAAATTATATACAATTGACTTTTCTTCATTAAACGATAACAGTAGTAGTAATGATGTTTCAACTAACTACTTATTAAACAATTTTCCCTTCTCTTTTGTTTAGGCAATCCACGCGTTGAAATAGATTTACGGCTTTCGGTTTGCCATTTCCCCGATTTCGGCGTTAAATTTTTCTTCTTTCAGCAAATCATCCAACGAAATGTGCATCCGGTACCGCCAGTAATGTTCGGGATTTGCGGGAACGTTTATCCGTTCTTCAGCTGCGTTCTTTCGGGAAAGCTTTTCCGAAACCGACATCCAGTCCTGCCAGGGCAAAATTACCCACATGGCCGACGAATCGAGATGTTTCTGCACAATCTGGCGACACAATTCGGGCGAACATTCGGCAGGCGCTTCGCCTTCGCGATGAAGGATTTCGTTGAAATATTTCTGGGTAATCTCTTCGTTCTCCGTCCACCACAGCCTTATTGGCGACATATCGTGTGTTGATGTGGTTGCAACGGAAAGATACGGCAGTGAATTCAAATCGGAAAACGATACATTGGGGTCTTTCGGCATCCGCTGAATTTCCAGGCTCAAGATTTGTAACTCGTTCATTACCGAAGGAACACAATTGGGAACCATTCCCAAATCTTCTCCACAAACCAGCATCGAAGTGGAAGAGATAAGTTCGGGCAGTTTTTTCATCGCCTGTTCGCGCCAGAAATAGTTGTGGCGGCGATAAAAGAAATCATCGTAAAGCCGGTTGAACGCGCTTTTCACATTATCATCCAGATACCGGTACGAATAACTGTATTGCGCCGTAATGCGCGGGTGAAAGCGATTGTGATTTACACGATCTCTTACAAAAAGAACTTCGTTGCATAAAGCATATAATCCGTCGCGGATTTTCAGGCTTTTTTCGTCTGTTTTATCGTGGAAATGTTGCTGAATTTTGCGTTGTGTGTCGAACTCTTTTTTCAAGGTGAAAAGTTGCCAATCCGAAATGTCGAGATATTTTTTTATTACTTCGGGCGTGTATTCTTCGAAAATTTCGGGTAAAAACTCTTCGTGGATAAAAGGTGTTGTCATCCGCTCTTCATCAAACGGAATTCCGGCCATATTCAGTTCTTCGGCCCAATACGGAAGCGCGGGACTGAAATGTGCCAATAGTCCCTGAACCGAATGCATGGGAATTTCCCAAATCCGGAAAAAGCCCAAAATATGGTCAATGCGATACGCATCGAAATAATCGGCCATTTTACTAAAGCGGTTTTTCCACCAGGCGAAGCCTTCCTGCTCTATCGCAAACCAGTTGTAAGTGGGAAATCCCCAGTTTTGGCCGAAAAAGGAAAAGTCGTCGGGCGGCGCGCCGGTTTGCGTGTCCATATTGAAAAGATGCGCGGAAGTCCAGGCATCGATGCTGTCGCGATTGATTCCGATAGGAATATCTCCTTTCAGCGCAATACCCTTGCTGTGAGCATATTTCTGAACTTCGCTCAATTGCTTGTCGAGCAAATATTGTAGGAAAGAATAATAATCGATACTGTTTTTTGCATCAGGATCGATTTCGATAAGTTGCTGCAATTTTTTCTCGTCGTAAACGGAAAATTCGCCCCAATCGGTAAATCGTGCCGTTCCCATTTTGTCGCGCAGATAGCAATATGCGGTGTAGGAAAAGAGCCAAAACCGATTTTTTTCGTAAAACGTTTGGTATTCTT
>CAKTUP010000137.1 GCA_934621705.1 uncultured Petrimonas sp. | reverse complement strand
TCGCAAATCGTAGTGAATTTCTTTATGGGAAGTCCAAACGATGTTGTTGAATACCGTATCGGCAACGGCGAATGGCGGCCAATGCGATATACGGAAGCTGTTGATCCGAGTTATATGATGAAGCTGGTAGAGTGGGATTTCACAGAAAAACTTCTTCCGGGAAGGCGTCCGTCAAACGCTGTAAACAGTACGCATTTGTGGACGGGCGCAGTTCCACTGAACCTCGAACCGGGAGAACATACCATTTATATTCGTGCGACGGATAGATTCGGAAAAACGCATCACGGGCAAAAAACGTATAAAATACTCGCCCAGTAAATTTATTGAATACTCCTCCATGAATGCCATTTTGTCATTTATTTGTTTGACTTATAGGTTATATCCTTATATTATCGGACATTTTGTCGTGAAATCATCCTGAAAAAGCCGTAAAAATCCATCGGCATATAATTTGGAGTTTTTGTAGTGTATCGGAAACGATACATCGAAAACCGAATTATTAACTAAAAAGAAGGATAAATTATGACAATTATTAGAAGAACCAACACGTGGTTGCCCGGCGTTTTCAACGATTTTTTCGGCAACGAATGGGTGGCAAACAACAACAAATCGGCTCCGGCCATTAACATTCAGCAAAACGAAAACGGTTTCGTGGTTGAAGTAGCCGCTCCCGGAATGACAAAAGAAGATTGCAACGTGAGCGTTGATGAAGACAACAACCTGGTTTTAAATTTCGAAAAGAAAAGTGAATCGGAAGACAAAAAAGGAACGTACTTAAGACGCGAATTTTCCTACACGCAATTTACCCGCAGAATGGTTTTGCCCGACAACATCGAAAACGAAAAAATAGCGGCAAAAGTTGAAAACGGTGTATTGACGGTTGAAATACCTACGATTAAAGAAGAAGAAAAAGTATCGAAAGCCAAACAAATTGAAATTCAATAAATAAACGGATTAATGAATTTGGAATATCACCCCACACCGGGGTGATATTTTTTTATTCCTATATCTCAAATGTTAAAATTGAAAGATTTTTACATTTTGATGCAACGTTTTTTCATTTTTTTCATCTATAAGGTATAAGCAACCCAATTTTATATGAAAAAAAATTAATATTATGATTAAACGTATTACATGGCTGTTCTTGCTTATCTGCATACTGCAAACTGTGGGAGCACAATCGGGAAACGGAGTTCCTTACCCGAAAGTTGAAAAAGGCTACATCGAATTGAAAGATGGACGCATTCTCAGGGGACAATACATCTACTCTCCCGAATTTGACAAGATAAGAATTATGGCCGCTAACGAGTCTTTTGTTTTGGATGCATCGGAAGTGGTGAGAATCACTAAAAGAAAACCCAAAGCGGACAGGGTAGGGGTGGAGAGCGATTTTGAAGAAGATATCGCTCCAATCAAAAACTATTTTATTTTTAGCGAGTTAGGCATTTTGCCGGGAAATCCGGATAACATCAACAAAATGCCGTTGATTTTTCACACGTCAGTGAACTATAAATTCCTTGAAAAGTTATCTGCCGGAGCCGGGGTGGGAGTGGAGTTCTACAAAGAGACGTACCTGCCGGTAACCATAAACGGAATTTACAGGTTCAACAACAACCGGGTAGCTCCGTTTGCCATGCTTCAGGCGGGGTATCAAATTCCCGTTGAAGGCTCGCGAACCAAAGTAGCCAATGTGTATCCCGCGGGTTATTACGTCGATTACAGTAGTTCCTTTTGGCCGGGCCCTTCGGTGAGTTACGATATGGATTTGAAAGCTAAAGGCGGGATTTTGCTCAATCCGTCTCTCGGAATTATGTGGCAGACGCGATCGAATGTGAGTTTCACTTTTTCGGCCGGATATCGTTTTCACCGGCTTCGTTACCACAACAAAGAAAAAGCGTATGATTTGAATGTCGATTACAACAGACTTTCCTTAAAACTTGGTCTCATCTTTTAACTGATTTATTATGAAACATATAAAACTATTATTTTATTTCATTTCGGCTGTAGTTTTCACATCCTGTATGGACACTTATACCGAAAATTACATGGCCAACGTGCCGATTTATTTGAGTTACGACAACTTAAGAAGCGCCGTCAAGTCTTCACCGGCAAAGGAACTGGAAAAACCCGGAAAAATTTATTACAAAGACAATTACCTGCTCATTGTTGAGAAGTTTGAAGGAATTCACATCGTCGATGTTTCGGATCCGTCGAAGCCGCAAAACAAAACTTTCGTAGAAATTCCCGGCTGTGTGGATATTGCCGTAAAAAACAACATTTTATACGCCGATAGTTATGTGGATTTAGTGGCGCTTGATGTTTCGGATATAACCAAAATTAAAGAAGTGAATCGCTTGAAAGATATCTATCCGTATGCTGTTCCGCCGACCGATAATCAATTGCGGATCGGCAAAGTAGAAAAGGATAAAGGCGTGGTAATTGCCTGGGAACAAAAGAAAGAACACAATAAACTGGAAGAGCAAATAAGATATCCCATTTATTACGGGTGGGAAAGTTACAGAAAAAATTCCGGTTTTAGTATGGACGCGGCAGTTGGCGGTGGTGGCGGAATTTCAAGCGCATCTTTCGGCAAAGGCGGCTCGATGGCACGTTTCGGATTATACGATAACTTTCTTTACACGGTTGACCAATATCAGTTGTTTGTTTTCAACGTTTCGGACGCATCCAATCCGGTAAAAGTGGTTACGCAACCTATCGGCTGGAACGTGGAAACGATGTTTCTGTATGACCACCACATGTTTTTGGGAACAACCAACGGAATGATCATTCTTGAGCTGGCTAATCCGTCGGCTCCAAAGCAAATCAGTTCGCTCTGGCACGTTACCACCTGCGATCCGGTTGTGGTGCAGGACGGATACGCCTATATCACGCTTCGTTCCGGCGTTACCTGCAACAGAAATGCAAACGTGAGCTTGAATGTTCTCGATGTGGTTAAGCTCTCTGCCGATTACAAAACAAATAATCTGGTGGCTACGTATGACATGAAAACGCCTTACGGGCTGGGTATCGATAACAATACCCTTTTCCTTTGCGATGACGGATTAAAGGTTTTTAATGTTGCCGATAAACTGAACATCAACAAAAACTTGATCGCTCATTTTAAGGACATTAAAACATTCGATGTAATTCCGCTGAACAAATTTCTGTTTACGATCGGCGAAGACGGTTTTTACCTGTACGATTATGCCAATTTGCAGAATATAAAATTGTTGGGAAGTATTCCGGTAAAGAAGTAGAACTAAAACAAACGATTTTTCAAATACATCACCAACAGGTTCAGCATAATCTTGAATTCGTTGTTAATGGAAACACTTTTGATGATTTGCTCGGCTTCATCCAAGAGTGTTTCCATGGTTTTCTGAGCGTATTCGATACCGCCGTTTCGTTTGGCAAAATCAAGCAGAATTTCTATGTTTTCGGGCGAAAAATCGAATGAACGGATAATGTTCATCATTTCGTCAGAAACTTCTTGGGGTGCATTTTTGAGCGCATAAATTAGCGGAAGCGTGATTTTTCCTTCGCGGATATCGTTTCCGGTGGGTTTGCCGACATCGGCTTTGTAGTAATCGAAAATATCGTCGCGTATCTGGAAGGCGATACCCAAAATGCGGCCTACTTTTCCGAACTCTTCTATCGTGAACCGGTCTGCGCCGGCAGTAATGGCGCCGATTTTCGCGCAAGCGTAAAGCAAGGATGCCGTTTTTTTATCGATGACTTTGTAATACTCTTTTTCATCAATAATAATCTCATTGGCAAGCGAATACTGATTAAGCTCACCTTCCGCTAGGTTTTTCCCTAATTCGGAAATAATTCCGATGATTTCAAGATTTTCGGTTTTAACGCTTTCTACCAAAGCAGACGAAAGCACGTAATCTCCCGCCAATACCGAGCGTTTATTATCGAAAACTGCGTTTGCCGACGGCTGTCCGCGCCGCGTCAGCGCTTCATCCACCACATCGTCGTGTATCAGCGTTGCCGCATGCAGCAACTCCACCGTTACCGCGCCGTGATAAGTAGCCGGCGTAATCTCTCCGCAGCACTTGGCCACCAGAAAAACCAGCATCGGCCTTATCCGCTTGCCGTCCACCTTAAAAGCGTGCCTGACAATATCGGAAATTCGCGTATTATCGGTTTCAAGCGCCTTACGAAGATAGCTGTTGAATTGGTTCAATTCGTCGCGTAACGACTCTTTTATAACCTGACTTTCGTCCATTCTCATTTTTTTGGAAACGCAAATTTAAAAATAATTCATCTCAAAGCAATCAAATATTTGTAACTTTACATTTTTAAAAGAAATATTTAGTTTTATATGGCCAAACACAAGCTGTTTATGCTCGATGCTTATGCATTGATTTACAGAGCGTATTACGCATTTATTAAAAATCCACGCGTTAATTCGAAAGGACAAAATACATCGGCGGTCTTCGGATTCGTGAATACACTCGAAGATGTGCTGCGAAAGGAAAGTCCGAGCCACATTGCCGTGGCTTTCGATCCGCCCGGGCCAACGTTCCGACACACGGAATTTGAAGCCTACAAAGCGCAGCGCGAAGCCACTCCCGAAGACATAAAGGCATCGGTTCCCATCATCAAAAAAATTCTGGAAGCTTATAACATTCCGGTGCTGGAAGCGATGGGATTTGAAGCCGACGACGTTATCGGAACCATTGCCAAACAGGCCGACAAAAACACGTTCGATGTCTATATGATGACTCCCGATAAGGATTACGGACAACTTGTTGAGCCGCATATTTTCATTTACAAACCCAAGTACGGCAGCAACGATTTTGATGTTTTGGACGACAAGAAAGTGATGGAAAAATATTCGTTGTCCAATCCGCTTCAAATGATTGATTTGCTGGGATTGATGGGCGATACGTCCGATAATATTCCCGGATGTCCCGGAGTGGGGGAGAAGACCGCCGCAAAATTGCTGAATGAATTTGAATCCATCGAAAACCTGTTGCAAAACACGCATCAACTCAAAGGTTCGTTGAAAACGAAAATCGAAGA
>CAKTUP010000136.1 GCA_934621705.1 uncultured Petrimonas sp. | reverse complement strand
TGGCCGGAATTCAGGATTTCCAAACCTCGGACAATGCCGTGAAAAATGAAATTTACGAGAGCCTGAGCTTCGAGTTTACCGATTTTCCAGATCCGTAAACGGTAGTTTTTCCATTAGGTTGTCTAACTCATCTTCTTTACTGTTGACAAAAATATCTTTGTGAAAATTACAAAGCTTATCTGATGTTTGTAAAAACGATTCCTTTTCGTGTGGAGAAAGAGTTCCCGATAACAACATAGCCGATTTCCATAATTCAGGGAAAAACTTCATGAGTTCTGCTCTACCTTTCTCTGTGATAAAAACACGCATTCTGCGCCTGTCTTCTTCATCTCGTCGCTCTCCGATAAGCTTTGCTTTCAGAAGCCTCCTCATAATTTCGTTTCCCGATGTTTTTTCTATTACGTTCCGGTTGTTTATCTCTGTTTTGGATAAACTTTCTTCGTTGAACAATGCCACCAGATACGTATATTCATCAACCGTTTGGAGTAGCGATCCTTTCAGCGCTTTTTTGATATAAAATTTGGAGTATCGGTGCAGGAAGCTTACATTTTGTGCGATACGCACCAAATCGTTCCTGTCTTCTTTAATTATCCTGTTTTGCTGTATGAAAAGAATAAAATCATCCAACGAAAGCGTATCGTCGTTTTGAGTTGTTGCTTTTTCAAACTCTTCCAGCAACTCAATTATTTCTATCAACAGTTTTTTCGATTTCATAAATCCGATAAATAGTCCGTAAAAGTACTAAATACTTTGAAATAACAAGAAAAATTTCAATAATAAATTGAAAATAGTACGTAAATGCATTATATTTGTGCCGTAAAAAACTCAATGAAAATGGAAATTGCTGCAAGAATTGAAGGTGCAGGCAAAGAGTATAAAACAGGCGACACAACCATTGTTGCATTGGCGCCCTCCACCACGGAGTTCAGAAAGGGCGAAGTGACGTTGATTGTCGGGCCATCGGGCTCCGGCAAAACTACGTTGCTTTCGTTGATCGGATGTGTTATTTATCCCACCATGGGCAATGTGTGGCTTGGTGATATGTGTGTGAACCGGTTATCGGAAGCGGAATTGGCGAAAATCCGCTTGAACGAGATCGGTTTTGTTTTTCAGGGATTCAATCTTTTAGCTCCGCTCAACGCGCTCGAAAACGTGATGCAACCGTTAATTTTAAAAGGTGAGTCGAGAAAAGAAGCCAAAGAAAAGTCGCTGGCTATTATTAAAAAATTCGATATGCAATCGCGGATGAAAAACCTGCCCAGAAACCTCAGCGGTGGACAACAACAACGAATCGCTGTTGCACGAGCCCTTGTTTCCAACCCGCAACTGATCCTTTGCGATGAACCCACCGCTTCACTCGACCACAAAAGCGCTGTTTTGGTGATGGATATGCTTAAAGCGCTTTCGCGTGAGAATCGTGCTGTAATTATTGTTACTCACGATGCGCGCCTGAAAAGATATGCTGACCGCACCATCTACGTTTCGGAAGGAAAAATAAGCGACACACCCTTCGAAGAAGAATTTGATAACTAAATAAAAACAACATACGAATGAAAAAACTATTTATCGGCTTTTTTTCCATTCTTTTTTTTGTTGCCTGCGGCAATAAAAAAGAAGAAACAGCCCCGATTGATGTAAAGCCCACAAATATTGCTGTCGGTGTCGGAAAAATAACTCCGCAAGGTGGCGTCAGTAATCTGGCTTCTCCGGTTGCAGGAATTGTTTCGGAGATTGCCGTAACAACAGGAAACAAGGTAAAATTAAACGATTTACTGCTCACTATAGATAACACCGATGCATCGCTGGCTCTGAGCGAAATAAACAGCCGGTTATCCACTCAGCAAAAAAGCATACAATCGGCTAAATTGGTTAAAGAACAAGGACTGACACGTTTGCAGGAAAAGGAGCGGAAGCTCAACGATGCGCGTGAACTTCTTGCAGCAGGAGCGGTTACCGGCGAAAGTGTGCGTAACCTGCAAAACGAATATGACCTGGAAAAACAAAATCAGGAAAAGCTGCAAAATGATATTTTATTGCAGGAATCGCAACTTCGCGAAATTGCTTCGCAAAAAAAAACAAGAGCAGAAGATTTGAATCGCACATCACTGCGTGCTCCTATGGACGGAATTGTACTTGATGTGCTTCCAAAAAAAGGTGAAGCCATAAACCGATACGAAACGTACGTTATTCTGGCGCCTGATGCTCCGCTTATCGTTCAGGCAGAAATTGATGAAATGTTCTCGAACCGGCTTGCTTTGGGACAATCGTGCGAAATAAGAATTGCCGGAAATTCTCAACCGGTAGCTCAAGGAAAAATAATCAGCATTTCGCCCGACTTGAAAAAGAAATCGCTCTTTTCCGACAGCGGACAAGATTTTCAAGATAGACGCGTTCGGGAAATAGAAGTTTCCATCGATGGTGATACGGATTTACTTATCGACACTAAAGTGGAATGTGTTGTCCGGCTAAATTAATGTACCGGCTTGATATTGAGCGATTCGCCGCCACAACGAATGTCTATTGAATTACTATCGAATAACTATTAATTACTTTTTTAATGTTTGCAAGCGCATACAAATTCATCCGATTCGAAAAATCCAAAAGTACGGGTATTTTGCTGGGAATCATCATCAGCATTTACCTAATCGGGCTGGAACTGGGCATCTTCTTTTATCTCACAACGCTTATCGGCGGTGTTATTAACAACGCTAAACCCGAATATTCGCAGGTTTTTGTAGTAAACAAACTCACTAATAATGCCAATATTCTTTCGCCTTTCGACAGGCGATGGGTTAACCAGTTGCGAAGCATCGATGGCGTTGACGATACGCACGGAATGGTGATGTCCAACGTAAGTGTCCGGTTCGATAACGGGGAAAGCTCGCCGGCAATTATTATCGGAAGCGAGTATCCGGAACTGGCAGCCGGCCCATCGGAAAGTTTGCTTAATTCCGGCACAACCCAAAATTTGTTTCTGCAAGGAACGGTTTCCACCGATTTTTACGACAATAAAACCTTTGGTTATGACGTGAAACAAGGCACGCAATTCGAAATTGGCGGGAAAAATGTTAAAGTGGGCGCCATGACGAAAAATGCCAAGGGTTTTTCAAGTCCCATGCTTTATACAACCGATGTTACAGCACGTTACTATTCGGGTTTTTCCGAAAATATGGTCAATGCCGTTATTGTTACGGTAAACGATGAGTCGAAAATAGATAATGTCATCAAGCAAATAAACACCGTTGCGCCCGATCTTCGGGCCTGGCGCTCTGAAGAACTTAACAATGCCACCGTTATAAATGTGATGACCGCAAATAATATGGGAATGAGTTTTGGGACACTGGTTATTTTTGCCATCGTGAGTGGATTTTTTATTATCGGACTCACGATGTATTCCGCCACATACGACCGCATTAAAGATTACGGAACGCTCAAGGCTATTGGCGCTACAAACCGTTATATCACCCGGCTTGTGATGGCTCAATCATTTATTTATGCTGTGATTGGGTTTGTTGTCGCGCTGATCCTGATTATCGGCACAAAGTTCGGAATGGCAAAAGCGGGGTTAATTATCGATTTGTCGCCGCAGTTTCTTGCATTTTTGTTTTTCGTAACACTGATCATTGCTGTTGCCAGCTCTATGTTCTCGATACAAAAACTCAAAAAAGTGGAACCGTCGTCGGTGTTCAGATAATACTTTCAAGTTAGTAAAAGCTCACACAAATGAAAAAAGCATATTCTCATTTTCTTATATTGATGTTGTTCGTTTCATCCGCTTTCAGTCAGGAAAAGACGATAAACCTTGGTGCACTGGCATTGGAAGATGCGGTGGAATATTCGTTGATTCATTCTTCCGCTGTTAATGTTCAGCGATTGAAAGAACAACAGGCCGAGTATAAACTCTCGCAAACGAAACTGGATTATTTACCCAATATTTACGCGACATCCGATTTGCGCCGGAACATTATTATTCCTTCAACACCCATTCCGGCATCGATGATTAGTCCTTCGGCACCCGAAGACGAATTGATGTATATGCGTTTCAATACGCCGTGGAGTTCGGGCGCAGGACTGAACATAGCTTTCGATATTTTTAACCCCGAGACGATAGGGCGAAAATCGGAACAGGAAAAGCAATTGAAAATAAGCCAGCTCGATTCCCGAATTGCCGAAAACGATCTGCGAGCCAATGTTTCACAGGCTTATATTGATTGTGCGATAGCACAGGTACAACTGGATGCGATAGCTGCCGATACCACTTATTACGCTGAGTTGTTTAACGAAGCGAAGACTCTTTACACGCGTGAAAATATTTCGTTGGCCGATAAAAACAATGCTGAAATGACTTACAACGCTTCGCTCACCCGATTTCATCAGGCGAAAAATATTCTGCACAACGCGAAAATAAATTTACTGCTTAATTTAGGTGAAGAGTTGAGCGAAGAGAAATTAAAACAGCTGCGCTTATCGGATGATATTCAGTTGCTTTACACGAAAATGACATCAGGCCGGTTGATAAACCATGAAAATTCTTTGTCTCAAAACCGTCAGGCTGAGTTGATTTCATTGTCGGAGATAAGAACTAAAAATGCTTTATTGAAGTATGCGCCCTCATTGTCGTTATCGGGATATTACGGGGCCAATTATTTTGGAAAAGAATTGAAATTAGGAAACGCCGATAAGTGGTTTGGAAACAGTTTTGTGGCTCTTTCGCTTCGGATTCCCATTTCTCAATCGTTGAGTACGGCAAAGGAAGTTTCCCAATTGCGTATGCAAGAACAGATTGAACGTGAACATTTGCGTGATTTGCAGAATAATCGGGTAGGGGAATTGTCGAGAGAACTTACTCAGTTGGAAACTTATAAAAACAACTTTCAACTGAAACAAACCAACTTGAAACTGATGAAGGAAAACATTGCGGCAAAGCAATTGCAGTTACAAAAAGGCTACATTCTGGAAAGCGAATTTTCTTCGGAAAAACTGCGTGAGCAAAACGCTCTGCAAGAATACCTGCAAGCCGCTTACGATGTGTTGTCGACTCATATCAGGATAGAGAAGTTGATGAAAAACTGATCTTTGTTATTTCCTGTCGCGATAATTGTTTTGGATAAAAAACATCGAAATAAAGATATTCACGATTAAAAAACCGCCGCCACCT
>CAKTUP010000135.1 GCA_934621705.1 uncultured Petrimonas sp. | reverse complement strand
AGCGGAATGTGCAACGTGATGTAATCGCAGTGCTTGAAAAGTTTTTTCAAATCATTTGCTTTTTTCACCGAGCGCGACAAACCCCACGCGTGATCCACCGAAATGTACGGGTCGTATCCGTAAACCTCCATTTCCATGTTCACAGCCGCATTGGCAACCATTACCCCAATGGCTCCAAGCCCAATCACACCCAGTTTTTTATTTCGGATTTCGGGACCCACAAACTGTGCTTTTCCTTTTTCAACCTGCTTGGCAACGTCGTTTCCGTTCAACGAGCGCGTCCAGTTGATTCCCTCTACAATCTTTCGCGAAGAAAACAGCAAAGCGGCAACCGCCAGTTCTTTCACCGCATTGGCATTTGCCCCGGGCGTGTTGAACACAACAATTCCCTTTTCGGTGCATTTTTCCACGGGAATGTTATTAACGCCGGCTCCGGCACGCACGATGCAGTGCAGGCTTTCGGGCAATTCCGCATCGTGGAGCGAAGCGCTGCGCACGATGATTCCGTCCGGCGAACCGATTTGTTCACTTATTTCAAAATTCTCTCCGAACTTTTCCAACCCCGATTCCGAAATTCCGTTCAGGGTTTTAATTCTGTACTTAACCATTGTAGATTGTAAATGAATGAATTATTGCTTATAAGCACATTTTGATTGAAATTTGATATAAAAATAACCAAATTTCGAGCGCAAAGATATGAAATATTCAAATCAATTTACAATTTATTATGGGAAATAGTTAAGCGATTTACTGCCGAGGCTGTCTCAAAACGATTCAACCTCTTATTATAATTAAGTCCCTTCCGAACTTCTCAAAATATTTCAGAAAATGAATATCTGTTATTGTACCTAATTGTTTTGAAACGGTGCTACGCACCTTGTTTTGGGGTATATTCGAATTTGCTACCAATGAAAAGGGTGCGCTACACCTATCTGGTACCATTAAGCTGCGTATCAGCAATTTCATTTGTAGTAAATCATACCACCACATTTTGTGAGGTGCGTGGCACCGATTCATCTTTTTCCGGCAAACTCCAATTTAGATAACAAATACGATAATCATTTTTCGGAAAATAAGTCTGATGTCTGACATCTGAAATCTGTTATCTGTCTCAATACTCCTCCTTTGTATGATTTATCTTCAACAGTTTCACAATTTCTACTACCACAATCGGCACGAACGATAACCCGATAACATATAACCAGTGCGTCCTATCCATAACTTCAAGTTTAAAGATGTCGCGAACGGGCGGTACAAACAGCACAATCAGCATCAACGCTGCCGACGCAAGAATGGCAAGTACCAGCATTTTGTTGCTCAACAGGCTTGTGCGGAACGATGAGCGTTTGTTGGAATGCAGATTGCGCACGTGGATCAGTTGCGAGAACGCCAGCACGGCAAAAGCCATGGTTTGTCCCAGTTGCTGGCCTCCATCGTGAAAACCTACCAGATAAGCGACCAGCGAAATCAACCCGATGGTCATTCCCTGATAGAAAATACGCCACGTCATTCCTTTCGTAAAAAATCCTTGTTTCGGGTCGCGCGGACGGCGGGTCATAATATCTTTTTCTGCCGGATCCATACTCAGCGCAAGCGCGGGAAGGCTGTCTGTCACCAGATTTATCCAAAGGATCATGATGGGTGTGAGCGGATTTCCAAGGTTGAAAATGGAAGCGATAAATATCAGCAGTACTTCGCCCACGTTGGCCGAAAGCAGGAACTGAATGGCTTTGAGAATATTGTCGTAAATGCGGCGCCCTTCTTCCACCGCGCCAACAATGGTAGCGAAATTATCATCGGTAAGCACTACATCCGATGCGTCTTTGGCTACTTCAGTTCCCACAATTCCCATGGCTACGCCGATATCGGCTTGTTTCAACGCCGGAGCATCGTTTACGCCGTCACCCGTCATGGCCACAATATCGCCGTGCGATTGCCACGCTTTCACAATTCGAACCTTGTGTTCCGGCGCCACGCGCGCGTAAACCGAGTATTTTTCCACATCCCGATAAAGCTCCTCATCGGGCATTTCCTGCAACGTGGTTCCCGTAACTGCTTTGTCGCCTTCGGCATAAATACCGATTTCATCAGCAATGGCAACGGCCGTAACCTTGTGGTCGCCCGTTATCATAACCGCGCGAATTCCTGCAGTTTTACATTTCTTCACCGCTTCCACCACTTCGGGACGTGCCGGGTCTATCATTCCCAGAATACCGATCAATACCAGGTTGTTTTCAATGGTTTCGGCATTCACCTCCGCAGGCAACGTATCGATATCTTTATACGCCACGGCAAGAACTCTCAACGCCGATTTCGCCATGCGGTCGTTTTCGTTTCTGACGGTGGTAATGTCTTCTTCGGTGATGGGGCGGACTTTGCCGTGCATCAGAATATGCGTGGCAACGGCAAGCACTTCATCGAGTCCGCCCTTAACGTTTACCCGTAATTTGCCTTCCGGCATTTGATTGACGGTAGCCATTCGTTTTCGCTCCGAATCGAAAGGCACCTCCGACACGCGGGGATATTTCTGTTCTTCGTCGTTTTTGTTTAAATCAAGGCTGAGAGCGATATCCACGATAGCCGTTTCGGTAGGGTCGCCCGCGTTTTCGTGCGTGCCGTCGGGCAATATTTTCAGGTGGGCATCGGTGCAAAGAAGCGATGAGTTGAGCAACGTTTTTTCGCTGTCGTTCAATTCTTCGGGAACAGGCGGATTTCTGAAATCGACGCGATTACCGCCCGTCCATCCTTCCACCACCGTCATTTTGTTTTGCGTGAGCGTGCCCGTTTTGTCGGAACAAATAACGGTGGTGCTTCCCAGCGTTTCCACCGACGGCAGCGTACGCACAATGGCATTAAGTTTTACCAAACGCTGAACACCGATCGCCAACACAATCGTCGATACAATCTGCAACCCTTCGGGAATGGCGGCCACGGCCAGACTGACGGCCATCATAAACATTTCCAGCCAGTTGTTTCCGTAGAGCGTGCCCACGCCAAAAATAAGCAAACAGATGCCGAGCGCCACGTATCCGAGAATTTTGCCCAGTTGTTCCAGGCGTTTTCCCATCGGCGTTTCCGTTTCCTGAGCGCCTTGCAGCATGCCGGCAATTTTCCCAACTTCGGTATCCATTCCCGTGCCCACGATCACGCCTTTTCCGCGTCCGTAAGTAATTACGCTGGTAGAAAAAGCCATATTCTCGCGGTCGCCCAGCGGAACATCGCCCGATTCAATAGTTGCCGTGTTTTTCTCCACCGGAACCGATTCGCCCGTGAGCGCCGACTCCTGAATTTTCAGGTTCACAGCCTCAATCAACCGCATATCGGCAGGAATGATGTCGCCCGTGTCGAGCACCACAATATCGCCGGGTACAATTTCGGTGGAAACAATTTCGGTAACCGAGCCATCTCGAAGCACCTTGGAATGCGGCGCACTCATGCGGTTAAGCGCTTCGAGCGATGATTGCGCCTTACTCTCCTGCCACACGCCGATAATGGCATTCACCAAAAGAATGGCCAGAATGATGATGGCTTCCGTAACGCCTTCGCCCTCGCTTATGCCGATGAACGCCGAAACGGCAGCGGCAATAAGCAGAATAACCACCATGCTGCTTTTGAACTGCTCAAAAAACATAGCAATAAGCGTTTTTTGCTTTTTGGATGCCAATTGATTGGGGCCTACTTCTTCGAGTTTCTTTTCGGCTTCGACAGACGAAAGGCCTTTATCGGAAGTTACGTTGAACTGCTGCAGCGCCTCCTCGATAGTTTGGTTGAAAAATGGTTTCATTGATTGAATGTTGAAATTGGATGTAAAATAAACAAATGGCGCGGAAAAATGTTTTGGGAAAAGGAAGGGGAGGAATTAATGCAGAATTAAGAATGCAGAATGCATAATTGAAAGAATATTGTCCAACTGACCAACACTCACAACTCATCACTGTTTTTTATGTTATAAAACATATTTCTCCACACATAGCATATCGCGAAAATTCGTTAACTTGCGTCGCTATTTTTGTAGTACGGCTTTGTATCTTTTAAAAAGAGCGAAGTCGTTTTGTTATTGCTAATTACGAATTAATTCACATAAATTTTATTAATCATGAAAGTTTACAAAACAAACGAAATCAAAAATATTGCTATCGTTGGCAATAAAGGCTCAGGCAAGACCACTCTCGCGGAAGCAATGCTTTTCGAGTGTGGTCTTATAAAACGACGCGGCTCGGTAGATGGAAAAAATACCGTGAGTGATTATTTTCCGGTTGAAAAGGAGTACGGATATTCGGTATTTTCGACCGTATTTTCCTATGAGTGGAAAAACAAGCTGATGACCTACATCGATTGCCCGGGTTCGGACGATTTTTCGGGAAATATTTCATCGGCGCTTGGCGTATCGGATATGGCTTTGATGCTTATCGACGCCACCAGCGGAGTAGAAGTGGGCACCATCAATCAATATCGCCAAATAGAATCGCTTCACAAACCGCTTATGTTTGTTTTGAACCGCATCGACCACGAAAAAGCCGATTTCGAAAACACACTCTCCAACCTGAAAGAATTTTACGGCAGCAAAGTAGTTCCCATTCAATATCCTACCGGAAGCGGATTGGCTTTCGACGGAATTGTGGACGTGCTGAAACAAAAACTCTACCAATGGAAACCGGGAGCCACCGCACCCGAAGTGCTGGAAATACCCGACAGCGAGAAAGACAAAGCCGGTGAATATTATCAGGTGCTGCTGGAAGCCGCCGCTGAAAACGACGAAACGTTGATGGAGAAATATTTCGATCAGGGCACGTTGACCGAAGAAGAAATGCTCGACGGCATTCAGAAAGGAATGATCAGTCGCAGCCTTTTCCCCGTTTTCTGCATGTCGGCCGAAAAAAACATGGCTGTTCACCGACTGATGAACTTCCTGACGTTGGCCGCTCCATCGCCCGATCAGGTTGAAGCGCCGCAAAACACCGACGGAAACGTTGTAGAACCCGATTCAGGCGCACCAACCAGCCTGTTTTTCTTCAAAACCACGGTTGAGCCGCATATTGGCGAGGTTTCCTACTTTAAGGTAATGAGCGGAAAAGTGAAAGAAGGCGACGATTTAAGCAACGCCAACAGAAGTTCGAAGGAACGTATCGCACAAATGTATCTGGTTGCCGGACAAATGCG
>CAKTUP010000134.1 GCA_934621705.1 uncultured Petrimonas sp. | reverse complement strand
CCCAATTTCATTTTTGCCTACTACAATATGGCCGAAATTTACAGTCTTGAAAAAGATTATCGCGCAGCGATTGACAGTTACAGCAAAGCGATAAAAATTGAACCGCAGTTTGCGGAAGCGTATTTCAATCGCGGATTATCGAAACTCTCTATCGGTGAAACCGCATCGGGGCTGGATGATTTACGCAAAGCCGGTGAGTTGGGCGTGGTGGAATCGTATAGTATAATTAAGCGGATGCAGTAGGGGAGGAGAGCGTAGAGTTTAGAGTGAAAAAAAAATGACGGAGTGACTAAGAGTCGCTCCGTCAGTAAAAAAAGGTGTAAAACAACTCACGGAGCGACTTCATAATCACCCCGCAAGAGCATCACATATGCTTCTCTATTTTCTCCGTAAACAAGTTTTTAGCGCCTGCGCCAACCACTTTGTCCACCACTTCGCCGTTTTTGATAAAAAGAACGGTGGGGATGTTGCGGATTCCGTATTTTGAAGTGGCTTCGTCGTTGTTATCCACGTCAACCTTTCCAACAACCACTTTCTCTTTGTATTCTTCGCCCAATTGTTCGATGATGGGGCCGATCATTTTGCACGGGCCACACCATTCTGCCCAAAAGTCGATTACTACTAATTTGTCTGTCGCCAACACTTCGCTGAGTGTTGCATCTGTAATTTGTAATGCCATAATATTATTTAGTTTATAGTTTATAGTTCTGAGTCTTAGATGTCAGACCGCTTCGCTGACAGATATCTGAAATCTTTCAATTAATTTTAAATTCCACCTGCAAATTATTCTTCAAATTGTCTATCAAATGCTTGTTTACCTGAATCTTCGACGGGCGGGAGAAAAGCTGCAGGTTCATGTTGGTTTCTTCACCGATTATCTGGAAATATAACAACGAATTACCCGAATTGTTTTTCATCAGCGCCGATAATTCCGAAACCATCGTGTCGTTTAATTCGGTGATGGGCAGTTGAAGCGTTATTTTCGATACCAGCCTGTCTTTCATTTCCGAGAGCAGGTTTATGGTGTTCACTTTTATCTCCAGTTCTTCGGGGCGGAAACGCTTGGGTTGAATTTTGGCCGTCGCGTAAATAGAAAGCCCCACGCGCGCAAATTTCCCGAAATTCACGCTGTCTTCTCCAAAGAAAGCCAAATCGGTACTGCCCGCGTAATCTTCTATGGTGATGATGGTGTAGGGGCTTCCGCGCCTGGTTTGCCCTTCCCGCACGTTGGTAACCAAACCGCCGAAAGTTACGTCTTTTCCGTTCAGCGGATTCAAGTCCTGAAGCTTGCCGCAATCGGTTGTGCACACGTAATTGAGGATAAATTCGTAATCGTCGAGCGGATGTGCCGACAGGTAAATACCGATCAGTTCGCGTTCTTTGTTTAATCTGATCAAGTCTGAGAATCTTTCCACCTTGGGCAATTCGGGGCGGGCAATCATAAACGATGCGTCGTCTCCGAAAAGCGAGTTCATGGATTGATACTTGTCTTGCTGAAATTTGTTTCCGTAGCGGATAAGCGTTTCCAGGAAATCTTCGCCTTTGCTGTTCACCGACAGAAAATGCTCGCGTTTCACACCGGGAAGCGAGTCGAAAGCGCCTGCCAGCGCCAGCGATTCGATGTTTTTCTTGTTGCACGACGACAGGTTCACCCGCTCCACAAGATCGAAAACATCCTTAAATGTACCGTTTTTCGTGCGTTCTTCAATGATGCTTTCCACCGCTCCTTGTCCCACGCTCTTTATGGCTGCCAGCCCGAAGCGGATATGGCCTTGCTTGTTTACCGAAAACTTCAATACCGATTCGTTGATGTCGGGCGACAGTACGTTGATGCCCATCGCCTTGCACTCGTCCATAAACTTGGTGATTTCCGTAATGTTGTTCAGGTTGTTGGATAACACCGATGCCATGTATTCCGACGGATAATTGGCTTTCAGCCACGCCGTTTGATAGGCTACCCACGAATAGCAGGTGGAGTGCGATTTATTGAAGGCGTATTGCGCGAATTTTTCCCAGTCGGCCCATATTTTTTCGAGCGCTTTCACCGGGTAACCGTTGGATTTACCGCCGACGAGGAACTTTTCTTTCAGCGCCGCCATTTTATCGGCCAGTTTTTTTCCCATCGCCTTGCGCAACTCGTCCGATTGTCCACGAGTGAAATTGGCCAGCAACCGCGACAAAAGCATCACCTGCTCCTGATAAACGGTAATTCCGTAGGTTTCGTCCAGAAACTTTTCCATTACCGGAATATCGTACGAAATCTTCTCCTTGCCGTGCTTACGCGCAATAAAAGAGGGAATATAATCCATGGGGCCGGGGCGATACAGGGCGTTCATCGCAATGAGGTCTTCAAACTTGCTCGGATGAAGTTCCTTCAGGTATTTCTGCATTCCGGCCGACTCGAACTGGAACGTACCCGTAGTTTGACCGTTGCTGTACAGTTCATACGTTTTCAGATCGTCTAACGGAATGTTATTGATGTCGATTTTTATGCCCGTTGTAGCTTCTATGTTAACGAGCGCATCTTTTATGATGGTCAGGGTTTTAAGTCCCAGAAAGTCCATTTTAATCAGTCCGGTTTCTTCGATAACCGAACCTTCAAATTGTGTTACCAGCAGTTTTTCTTTGCTCTCCTTGTCATCGGCGGTGCTGATGGGCACGATGTCCGAAATATCGGTTTGCCCGATAATAACGCCGCAAGCATGCACACCGGTGCTGCGCACGTTTCCTTCCAGCATTTCGGCATACTTGAGCGTGTCGCGCACCAAAGGGTCGTCACTGTTTTCGGCCTGTTTGAGGTCGGGAACGTAATTTATGGCTTCGCGAAGATTTATTCTCTTCACGTTGGGGATTCTGTCGGGGACAAGTTTTGCCAGTCTGTCGGCATCGGGCAAAGGCAGTTTATGCACGCGCGCCACGTCGCGGATGGACGATTTGGTCGCCATGGTGCCGTAGGTAATGATGCGGGCTACTTTTTCGTGACCATATTTTTCGGTTACCCATTGCAGCACTTTGTCGCGGCCTTCGTCGTCAAAGTCGATATCGATATCGGGCATCGAAATGCGGTCGGGGTTGAGAAAACGCTCGAACAGCAAATTGTATTTCAGCGGGTCGATGTCGGTAATTCCCAGGCAGTATGCCACCGCCGAACCGGCTGCCGAACCTCGGCCGGGGCCAACGGCCACATCCATTTGACGCGCAGCGTTGATAAAGTCCTGCACGATGAGGAAGTAGCCGGGATATCCCATGTGGGTGATGGTGTCTATTTCGAATTTCAATCGCGAAACAACTTCGTCGCTCAGCTCTTCGCCGTATTTTTTGTGTGCGCCAATTTTGGTTAAGTGCCGCAAATAGTCCGATTCCAATTGAATGCGGATTACTTTGTCGTATCCGCCCAAGCGGTTGAAATTATCTTCGCCGAACTTTTCGATTAAATCTTCTTCGGAAAATCGGGTTTTGTATTCTTCTTCCGTACCAAACGAGCTTTCGATGGGATAAAAAGGCATCAGCGCCGGATTGTCTATGGAATAGATTTCCACTTTGTCGGCAATTTCCACTGTATTGGCCAGCGCTTCGGGAATATCGGCGAAAATTTGGTTCATTTCTGCCGTGGTTTTTATCCATTCCTGTTTGGTGTAGCGCATGCGGTCGGGGTCGTCGAAATCTTTTCCCATGCTCAGGCAGATAAGGCGGTCGTGCGCATCGGCATCTTCTTCGTTTACGAAGTGAGCATCGTTGGTGGCGATGACTTTCACACCGTGTTTTTCGCCCAGTTTAATAATTTCCTTGTTTACGCTCTGCTGCTTGGGAAATGTAGTTTGGTCGGCATCGGGGCGAGTGGTTTTGTGTCGTTGGATTTCGAGGTAGAAATCGTCGCCGAAAACATTTTTGAACCATTGAATGGATTCTTCGGCTCCGCTGATGTTGCCGTCGTCTATTTTTCGCGGAATTTCGCCGCCCAGGCAAGCGGTGGAAACGATAAGCCCTTCGTGGTACTGCTCCAGCAGCTCTTTATCGATGCGCGGACGGTAGTAAAATCCTTCCGTCCAGCTTTTCGATACCATTTTGATGAGGTTTTTGTAACCCGTCAGGTTTTTGGCGAGCACCACCAGGTGCCAGCCGCTGCCGTCTATTTTTTCGGTTTGCGAAAATCGGTCGCGGCGCGCACAATAACATTCGCAGCCGATGATGGGTTTAAAGTTGAGTTTGGCGGTTTTGGCTTCAATCTCGTTTTTCAGTTTCTGGTTATCGGGATTGCTTTCCAGTTCCTTGCTCAGTTTTTTTATATCGCTTTTTATTTTCGATTTGGCGCTGTTGATGTAATTCACAAACTCCTTGATGCCGTACATGGCGCCGTGGTCGGTGAGCGCGATGCCGGGCATGCCGTCGTTCATGGCCTTATCCACTATCCGCTGGATACTTGCCTGACCGTCTAACAAGGAATATTGGGAATGGACGTGTAAATGTACAAATGGCTGCATATTAATTGGCTATTGGCTGTTAGCTACTTGTCCGCCGTGGAGGATTAGCTGTGTGCCGGTAAGTTGAGTTATTTAAAAAGTGATCAGCAAATTTAGCCAAAAAAACAGCCACATTAAGGAGAAATTGATATAAGTTATCAACAGAATTTTTTGTTTATAGGAAAAATTGAAAAAAAACATTTGACTTGCCTGGAAGGCAACATATTCATAACCGTATGCAAGTGAGCCTGCCTGTCGGCAGACAGGGGACGAACGCAGCTTGCGGTACAAGGCCGCAGATAAATTCCGCCCGTAGTGGCGGCACAAAAAAATAAGTACCGCCACTACGGGCGGAGTTTCGAGAGTTTAGTTTTACCGTAGGCGAATAAATCGCCTACGGTTATGGAAATATCGCCCATTCGGGCGGAAGTTGCGAATATTTTTCCTTACTGGATCAATAAAGTTATCTGTTTTCCGGAAAACGACTTTTATGCTTTATTTTTTAACTTTGACTTCATTAAAAAATGATTAAGCGCAGGATAGGCAAACAAAAAAACCGATGAGCAGTGCAGTGCTCATCGGTTTTTGCGCAACTTTGTCAAAGTTCCAAACTTTGACAAAGTTAAACGTATGTGTATTTTATTTCGCCACTCTCTCCAACCATTTCAGCATAAATAGCATGGTGAACATGGAGATGAGACACGCGGCAACAAATACCAGCCAGGTTGCCCAAAGCGGCATACTTTCGTAAAAAATAGTGC
>CAKTUP010000133.1 GCA_934621705.1 uncultured Petrimonas sp. | reverse complement strand
ATGAAACAAAAACTCAATACTGACAATGGTTTGCAAAGACTGGCAGACAGAACACCAGCCGGTAACAAGGTATTGCCAAAAGCGGGGCTGAACGGTTTCGATTGAACATTTGTGCAAGGTTCAACTTTCGTTCTTCGATTATGCTTTTGTGCTAAAAATCCCCGCCTTCGGCAATACCCGAACCGTTATCCACCCACTCCTTTTCTTAAAAATCCTTAAATCTCCACCATTTTTTTGCCCAACTAAATAATTTTCATATATTTGCCTGCATTATACAGGTAAAATATGGAAAGGAAAAACAAACATACCGTTGTTTCCGAATCCTTGTTCGGAAAAACATTGTCGCTTCGCCAACGGAAACACCCGTTGCCGGCGTACAACAGCCCTCCGGGCACACAAAACGGGCTGCATACCACAAACATTTCCCGTTTCGGCAAACACCGGGAGCTTCGTACTGCGGACAAATCGCTTTCCGGTAAACATCAACACGTTCGTACTACAGACAAATCCTTTTCCGGCGAACGCCACGAGCTTCGTACTGCAATGAAAACACATTCCGGTAAACACCAACAGCTTCGTACTACAAACAAAACACATTTCGGTAAACGCCAGCAGCTTCGTACTACCGACGAAACACATTCCGGCGAACACCGCACCCAACCTACTGCAAACAACAGCCATACGGCAACAGATAACATCCGGCACATCGTAACCGCTTCCGTCAGCAACCCGCTGTTGGCGTTTCCGATTGAGACAGGCCGGGTAAATCGATTCTTTATTTTATCAACAATTAAAAACAAAATCGTATGAAAGCAAATTGGAGGAGGCTGTCCATACGTTCGTTGGGTGCAGCCATTAAACGAGTGATTAACGTAACCAATTTCAACGCCAACGATGAGGCCAAAAACCACACGTTGTTCGTAACAATGGTTACCGTGTACAACGTGTTTGCGCCGCTTATTCCCAAAAGTGTGTGGAGCGGTATGTCTGATTCGGTGCGCAAGTTGGCAACCGAAGTGTACGCGTACCTGAAAGGGATACGGAAAATAGCGGAAGGAGCCGCCCAATTTCCGAATACCGACCGGGGACGGGCAGGAATGGAAGTGGTAAAAATCATTAAAAAAGGCGGAAAAATTTACAACCAGAAAGTGGGTGAAGCCGATTTCTCGACCACGTCGGTAATAAACGAACTGAACAAACCCGAAAATGCCGTGCATATCACAGCGTTGGGCGTATCGGATGAGCTGCAAAAACTGACAGCCGCCAAAGCCCAACACGACGCGCTGGATACGCAACGCGTGGATGCCGAATCGGAACTCAGGCAAACCGACAGCGCCAGCAACGCGCGCACCGAAATGGAGGCCGCCCTCAAAAACTGGCTCAACCTGGTTACCGCTATGCGCAACGTGGACGGCTGGCAAGATTTGTATCACGACCTGAACGAGGTGGTAAAAGCCGCCAAACGCGCCATTCGCGAAGGCAAGGAACTTACCGAGGAAGGGGAAGTGGCAGCGGAATGATAATACATAATTAAGAATGCATAATGCATAATGAGAAAGCGCGCGACTGTTAATCGATTGCGCGTTTTTTCTTTGGGATGTTATCTTTGTCAAAGTTTCGAACTTTGACAAAGGTTTTTTTGTAAGAATCCTCCTTTGTCGAGGTGACAGCCAAATGGATTTTTGGAGCTGTTTCATGAGCACGCAGATGACACAGATTAGGCAGATTCTCACTAATAAGAGAAAAAGCAGATTTCTGTATTATGCTGATTATTAATGCTACAAAATCTGCGTATATCTGTTAAATCCGTGTTATCTGTGTGCCATATCTCTTTTGAGACAACCCTTATTACTCGCACGAGTTGTTCCGTCATTTCGAGTTTCCACCAAATCTAATTTGGAATAAAGAGGAATGACTTGAGACCCCTCCTTCGTCGGGGTGACAGCCAAATCGATATTATGGGAGGAAAAGATGGCGGCTTCGCCGCCATCCTTTCCCTCTATTTTTTGCACGAACTGCCCCGTCATTTCGACCGTAGGGAGAAATCCCAAATCTTTAATAAACAGACATTTACAAATATCTGTCATTGGTACCGCAGGAAGAAATCTATTAAACCAACCGTTATCAAAGTCCCACATCTTCACAAAGATTATTATTTTGAAAAAATCGTGTATATTTGCGTTTCGCAGATAAAAACAACCCAATGAATAAAAAATCAATCTTCATTCTCACGGCAGTTGCCGTTTTAGCGAGCGCCTGCGGTGTTGCCACATCGTCCTCAACAAAGGAAAAGGCTCCGGAAACTTTAACCGGAAACAACATCGCTTACCACCCGAAAAACAAAACCATCACACTCTCGTGGGCGGCATTCGGGTCTTCGGGCGATTACACCGTAGAAAGAGGCGGCAGCCGCCTGGCATCGGACTTCACTGTTATCGGTTCGTCATCTCAAACAACGTTCACGGATAAGTCTCCCAACAAAAACAAGTACGAAAACTACTACCGGATTACCCGCGATACAACCACTGTAACGCTTTCGCTGGAAAATCAAATTTTTGGCGACAACGTCTATTTCTACGACCGAAAATACGAAGAAGCCGGAACGGCACGAACGGAAATGAACGCTCATTTTGCTTCCATCGGCCGCGGCGGCGCCAACGGCGAATGGACAACGAAACGCCAGGCGTATTATTTCAAACCGAATATCGACGGACAAACGTACGATCCGGGCGGTTCGGGCTCTGCGTCATCGCCGGAGGCAAACTCCATAGAATTAGGATTTTACTTCCACTTGGGCGGATTGGGTAAATTGCCGACGGACGTAAAACTGGGTTCGGTTTTTACCCGTCCCCACCTTTCGGGAGGCGCCAACGCCACCTGCACGTTCTGGCGTTCGATGGAAAACGTAACGGTGATGAGGGATTTCGCGTGGACGGTGTCGCAATCCACCAGCGCCCGAAGAATGCAGATCGAAAGCACATCGAAATACATATCCGATGTGGGTACAAATAATTTCTGGGGAAGCGGCGGTTTTATTGCCGACAGCCGCTACACTTCCTCATCGCGCCCCCACTGGGGAGGCCAGCAGCAATGGTACACGAGAAACACGCTGTTTCCCGCCGGTTCCGGCTCCATGGGAGGTTCCTACAACATGGTTTGGCAAGGCTGCATCAATGCTCCGGATGCCGATGCGATAAACTCGCCCGTTGCCGACACGCCCGTTATCCGGGAAAAACCGTTTCTTTTTATGGACGATGACGGAGAATACAAAATATTTATCCCGGCGTGGCAGAAGGATAGGATCGGCGCCTCGTGGTCGGCCACCGATATGGGAGAAGGCGAAATTCAGGATTTGCTTACCCGGTGGTACGTAGCCAAGGAAGGCGACACGGAGGTGGAGATCAATGCCGCGCTTAAATCGGGCAAAAATGTGTTCTTCACTCCCGGCCATTACGCGCTTGACGCTCCCATTCAGGTGAACCGGAAAAACGCCATACTGCTTGGCGCCGGCATCGCTTCGGTTACGCTCGAACCTACGGAGAAAAATACCTGGGGTTGTATCTATGTGGATGATAAAGATGGAATTATCGTTGCCGGATTGCTGATGGATTCTTTCAACAGCACCACGTATCAAATCCGCGTCGGCGAGGAAGGCGCAAAAGCCGATCATTCCGCCAATCCGATTTTGCTTTCCGATATTACCTGCCGAGTGGGCGGAGTGCAACCCAACAACGTGCAGTTACACGTATCCATGCAGATAAACAGCAGCAACGTGGTGGGCGACCATTTCTGGCTGTGGCGCGCCGACCACGGAACGCAACCCGGCGGAGCAGCCCGCTGGACGAGAGACCGATGCAAAAACGGGCTTATCGTTACCGGAAACGATGTTACGCTCTATGCCTTGTTTGCCGAACATTATCAGGAATACGAAGTGTTGTGGCTGGGCGAGCGCGGCAGGGTTTATTTCCTGCAAAACGAACCGCCTTACGACCCGCCCACACAAGCCGTATGGCGAAGCCAGGAAGGAAGAGTGGACGGCTACGCCGCCTTTAAAGTGGCGAACAAAGTAAAAGAGCATCACAGCATCGGCTTCGGCTCTTACGCCGTTTTCACCGGAACCGACGGCAACGTGAACAAGAAAAACGCTTTTGAAGTTCCCAATACTCCCGGTGTCAAAATCGAAAAAATGAACGTTACCCGGTTCGCGGGGCCGGGAAATATCCTGAACGTTATTAACGGTATCGGCGGCAGCACGGCCGACGGGGTAAGACGCGTTGCATTGTACAACAACAGCAATGGAACACAGCCGTTTGATGAGGAATTTAACCTGCCCAATCGGGTATCGTGGCCTTTGTATATCGGTATGGAATAACGAGAAAAGATTTACGAATTTCTTTGAGTATCTCATAACTCATAACTTATAACTCAACACTACCTAAAATATGAAACTCTCTTCAAAAGCGGAAAACATCCTGAGCCAAATCGACAGCAAAACAAAACTGGGCGACTTGCGGAAAATGGCCAAAGAAATAAAAAAAGACCATGCCTTGGCCATGGAACTTTGGGCCGACGGAAACTTCCTGCCCCGGCAATTGGCCATCTTAATTATGGACAACAAATCACTTTCGCAGGAGCTGATCGATACACTGGACAACGATATCCGCACTCACCCGGCTAACGAGCAAAATCAGCTGATAGATTGGCTTATGGCAAACCAACTCACCAAAGACAAAAAAACGATCGCGCTTATCGAATCGTGGCAAAATAGCCCTTCCGCTCTTCAAAGGCGGGTTTTCTGGTATTATCAGGGACGATTAAGGTGGGTTGGCCAGGTTCCTCCCGAAAATACCGAACAACTGCTTTCTGCCATAGAAGCCAATATCGAGGAAGAAGCGCCCGAAGTTCAATGGGCAATGAATTTTACTGCCGGTTGGATTGGCGTTTACGACAAACGGTATCGTTCGCGCTGCGTAGCCCTCGGCCAGCGAACCGGCCTTTACAAGGATGAAGTGGTTTCAAGAGGCTGTACACCCAGTTTTTTACCGGAGTTCATTGCGATTGAGAGCAATAAAAGAAACTTAGGTGAATAATAAGAATTCTTACAACGGTTAAATCAGATAATGCCTTCGGCGATAATGCTTCGCGATAATTGCTTCGCAGATAAACCCGAAAACTCGTGACGTGTATATAAAAATAGTTGTGAATGAGATTACGGTACTCTGTACCTTAATTTTGCCAACCAATCTCATTTATTATTGCCTACGGCTTCGGTAGTTTGCGG